>CAMWUP010000202.1 GCA_947177465.1 uncultured Lachnospiraceae bacterium | reverse complement strand
AGGATGCCGAATAAATACAGGTATCCCGTATCATAGATATAGCTCCCTCCACTTTCGGTAACTAATTGATGCTGCCTCAAAACTCTCTGAAAAGCCGGATAAAAGGAGGTAATGCCATACCATTTTACTTTCATGGCTTTTCCGGTTTCCTCATCAAGCTCACCCAAAGCAACCGCCGTATCTATTTTGTCGATTTTGGCAAACGCTTCCTGATATCTTGCCAGCTCACATTCAATTAAGGCAGTTTTTTCGTCTGTCTGTGCCCCCTCTAACTGCAGCATAATATCCTGATAATATTGTTCCTGCGCAGAAGGCGTATAGCTGCGGGTCAACTCATTATAACCGGTCAGCATACAGAATACCAGTAAAATGACAAGTGCATGATTGGTAATGAGAAGCTTATAGCTTTCGTGCCAAAACAGGCAGGCATGGGGGCGAAAAGGGAAGGCGAATCGTTTTACCGCCCGTTTTGTCCGTAACCGATTTCCCTTTCGGAAAAAAGCATAACTTGCGAAAATACCACACAAGACTGCTATGCCGGTTACAAGCCACGACAATAATACACGGGAAAACGGATGTCCGCAAATATTCAGATTTAAGTAAGCGCCATACAGCTTTTCCGTTCTCAATGCGCCAAACAAATTAACGTACTTTGCTATGCTTAACTTGGAAGCGGCAGGAACAAACTGATATAATCCCCAGCTGACCGACCAAAGAATCATCCCCATAAAATAAGGCAGCACCACACTTTCAGAAAGGATACAAACCGCAGTCAGTATTGTGCCCGCTCCAAACAGCGTCAGACCTTTGGTAAAAACGGAAAGAAGAAGATACTCCAATACGCTGATTGCCAAATTGCTTTCCCGATACGGCGCCAGCGACTGCAATTTCGCGTTCACATTGCACCATCCGGAAGAAAAGCCAAAAAACAAATAATTTGATAAAAAAAACAGCGCGGAAAACACAAGACAGTGAATGAGCAGCGCCAAAAGCTTTGCCGCTATGCTGTGACTGATACCGTATTTGGTGCCGCGGGTCATCATAAATAAGCCTTTTTGTTTTTCTTCTGTAATCAGACCTCCGACAAACAGAAAGGATAACAGAATGAGAAGAATATCCGTCCATGTGCTTTCCATCGCAGAGACAATTGTTTTAGACGGAGTCCAGCATATCCCATCCGCGGTTAAGTTTTTATAGTCTGCCGCGCTTTTTTGAATATTACGGGCTGCATAATTGTTTTCATCCTGTTCCCCGAAAATGGAAATCCCGTCAAGTGCATTTTTGTTTTCCTGCACAGACATCAGATAGGAATCATACGCCCCAACCTTTACCTGCTCTGCATACAATTCATTTATTAATATGCTTTCCAATTCCAGAGAATTTGTATAGCGCAGGTATTTGCCGGATACATACAAATCATAATAGGCCTCAAACATGCCCGGGTGTGCCTCCATATCCTCTCTGGCAAAGACAGCGCCTATTTCACTGTTTTGTAAAGCAAGGATATTCCGCACAAAAATAACGCCGTCTATTGTCTGCTTCCAGCCTTGGATATAAGCTGCTTTTTCCGGTTCAGACATTCCTGCAATGTCTGACTGAAACATTTTATAGGAAGAGAGCTCTGGCGTCCGTTCATCTCCAAGATTTGTATACCACAGAAAGAAAATATTAAGAACCATTAATGTACAGACAGAAAACAGGAAGCTGCGTTTGTACCATATCTTTTGCAGTTCAAAGCGAATCAACCGACACATGGCTTTCCTCCTCTCCAAACAGCTTCATGTAAACTTCTTCCAGATGGGAAGCCTGATACTTTCGGCAAAGCTCCTCCACGGCAGCATGCGCAATGATGCCCCCTGACTGAATCAGTATGATTTCCTTGGCAATGGATTCTATATCCGAAACCACGTGCGTGGAGACCAGAATGATTTTTTCACCTGCGAGCGCTGCAATCCTTTCCCGAATTCTGACACGCTCTTTCGGGTCAAGCCCCGCTGTCGGTTCGTCTAATACGATTAGCTTCGGATTGCCGAGAACTGCCTGGGCAATCAGAATTCTCTGTTTCATACCGCCGGAATAGGTTCCTATCAGGCGGTCAGCGGCTTCTGTCATATTGACATAAGACAAAACACGTTCTATTTCCTTCAATATGTCCTTCTTCTCAATTCCTTTCAGCGCTGCCATATAGGAAAGAAAACGCCGTCCCGTAAAAGTATCGTACATTCCCTGCTGCTGGGGCGCATACCCCAGCAAGCTGCGGTATGCCGCCCCCATCGACTGCTGGCTTTCTCCATTCCATTTGACGGTACCGCCATCCGGCTTCAGATTTCCCGTGATAATATTCATCAGCGTGGACTTCCCAGCCCCATTGGGGCCGAGAAGTCCGTAAATTCCATTGTCTAAAGACAGCGAAACACAGTTGAGCGCAGATTTATTCTTATATGTTTTTGAAATCTCACAAAGCTCTAACATTACTGCATCCCCCCTCCTGTCCTGATAACCGGAATAAAGTTATCAATGCCGGCATACAAATCCTCTTTTGCAATCAGACCGTAGTGTTCTCTGACAGAGTGGAAGGAACCATCGCTGCTAAAGGAACCGTCAGAATCATAGTTCACCAATACCTGTCCGCCGATTTCCGCGATAAAATGCAGCCCCCATCCGGTCGTTTTGTTGACAAGTCCCGAATGACTGATTTCTCCCGTATTGACGTCCACAAAAAAATAGGTGCAGTCGCTGCTGTCATAACAGTACAGCTTATCTCCTATCATTCCACTGATTAAGTTTTCCGCAATGGTACATAGCACCGCCTCTTCTCCGGTATGTAAATCCACATTCACTATGCTGCCACTTCCGTCAACAGAAAAATACAGTTTATCGCTGTCAACGGCATAGCTGCGCGATTTCGGCGCATACACGCGGTAAATTTCATGAAGGGAACCATCATCTACATTCAATGTTGCAAACACATCATAAGAATCGTCATATATTTTGGTGTCATCGTCATGCATTTCTTCCGGAGAAACATACCGTCCAAAATCCACGCCGCACAAAACGAGCATACGATTGCTGCAGCCGATTACATCCCATGTAATATTGTCGCCGAAGTCCATAGAGCAGACGGGAGTTTCTGTTTTTGCGGATAAATCCAGATAAATCAGTTTTCTCTCTGAAGAAGTCTGATAACCGTTTCCGTTACTTTGCTGTGTCGTCAGTTTTTTGGTAATGAAATAGAGCCCGTCCGCATCGCCCACCACAAAATCTTCTACAGTAACGGTGGAATCAAAAGCGTATACCTGATTCCGCTCCGTTC
Source organism: uncultured Lachnospiraceae bacterium (assembly GCA_947177465.1). Taxonomy (GTDB): domain Bacteria; phylum Bacillota; class Clostridia; order Lachnospirales; family Lachnospiraceae; genus Acetatifactor. The sequence continues at coordinate 1,599 of CAMWUP010000202.1, read as the reverse complement.
CATCCGGATTTGCCCGGTAAATAATGGTTGGCGCACTTTCTATTGCAGAATTGCTGCCTCCGGCAAGATAGTCTATCGCTGCCGATGAGCCGTCATAATCCTGCGCCTTACTTATGATATATAAATTGTCATTCCACACAAAAAGCAATGTGGAATAGATTGGAAAATCTTCCGTTAACAGAACAGATGTACAGTCAACCGTGTCATGCGTGCAGGCAGCATTGCTGCATAAGTAGATTTCCTGCTGCGTGGCAGCATCCACATACATCAAATGCACGGCATACCTGCCGTCTGAGAGACGCTCAACATCATCTGATAAATAATAGCAGCCACTATCCGTTGCACAGGCGCTTTCTGCGCTTTGCAGCATGCAAAGCAGTGACAGCGAGTCATTTGCTGTTTCGGGTTCGGTTTTTACTTCGACTTTGTCTTCCTCTACAACCACGGCATTAGCATTGTTATTAAATGACACGTCCTGCGGTCTCTTGAATTCTGATGCAGATTTTCCGCAGGCGCAAAGGGAAAACAATGTCCCAACTAAAAGTATCGGTGCAATTTGTTTTTTCATAAAAAAACCTCCTTGTATTTGCCTTAAGGCTTACAAGGAGATATTACAAGACAAATGTCAAAAAACGGTCAAACTCCGACAATTATTTTTACCAGTGCACCGCCGGTCAAAGGATTGGAAAGCTCCAGCCGTCCATCATGCTTCTTACAAAGCAGGCGGCTGATTGTCAAGCCTAATCCGCAATGCCCGTCTTCACCTGCCACCGGCATAAGCAGTCTGCTTTTATTTTTCAGAATTTCTTCTGAAAAGCCGCAGCCGTCGTCCCTGACAGAGATGCACAGCGTCCGGTTTTCCATCTCAAACGATAAGGTGACGGTTTCTCTGGCATATCGCAAAGCGTTATTTAAAATATTTTCAAGCACCCGATAAAGAATAGAAGTATCTATCCAAACAAGTCCCGTCGGGCTTTTATCCATTGTATGCAGCTTTATTTTTTCACCCGCCGCCATAAAAGACAAATCCTCACTGATATCTTCCATAAATTCTTCAACGGAAATCTGCTTTCGGCTTATTTCGATATCATCTAACTGGTTAATAGCGCGGATGGATTCCGTATACTGTTCTAATCGTCTTGCAGCCTTGTCCATATTACCGGCAATTTGTATAATCTGTCCCTCTGCTAAATTTCCTGTTTGCAGGTTCATCTGCAAATACTCCGCGTATCCCTCAATAATCGCAATCGGATTGCGCAAATCGTGGGCAATGGACGCCTGTACCATTTTCCGCTCCTCAATCATTTTCCAAAGCTCCCGATTATTCTCATCAAGAGCCTGCCGCATTTGCTCAAAGGAACGGCACAAATCCCCCATTTCATCGTTGGATGTGTAAGACAATTTAAAGTCGAGGTTTTTGTCCGCAATTTGTTCTGTTGCTTCAGAAAGAAGCTTCAGCGGTTTGTTCAGCTTTTGCCGGTAAAAGAAAAGACCGCAAAGTAAAATTCCCGTCATCGAAAAAAAAGCCGGAAGCGCAACCATCAAAACACCGCAGCCCTGATACGCAAGCTTACGCCTGGGAGTAAGCATATTATAATG
>CAMWUP010000201.1 GCA_947177465.1 uncultured Lachnospiraceae bacterium | reverse complement strand
GACCTCGATGGCTCTTGATTTGCGCCGTCAGCTCTGCCTCCACCGCTTCCCGCACCCTATCCGCCGCACCTTCTTCACATTCATAAGGCTTTACCTGATGATAAAGGCTCATCACCAAATCCCCGTAACAGACTGCAGCAATTGCCGCCATCAGCAGCCGCGGCGTAATCCGAAAACCGGGATGACTTTCCTGTCCCCTAAAATTGAGAGAGATAACCGGAACCTGACTCTGCCCGCATTTTTCAAGCGTTCTGATGATAATATTGTAAATATTGCCCGCACGACACGCACCGCCCGCCTGCGGCTCCATAAAAGCAATCCTGTCAGGAGAATAGACGCCTCCCTCCAGAATTTCCAGCACCTGTCCGATAATCAGCACAGTCGGATAGCAATAGTCGCTGCTAATATATTTTAAAGATTTGTCCTGCAGTCCGCCACTGCCGTCCATCACCTCAAAACGGTATCCGCTCCCCTCAAACGCTGCCTTTAAAAATACAGAGTGATATTCCAGCATCTGCGGCAGAAGAATGGTATGCGTCCTTTTCATGCTTTTTGTAAAAAGTGCCCCTTGGGTCTTTCTCATCACTCTGCCCCTCCCCCGCCCATGCCTATCTATAGGATACAACTAATTTCCCACCGCATTAGGTGAAAATTCCTCCTATACCAAATGGTTCTGATAATTTTTTACAAGTTTATTTATACTACATTGTATCAAATAAATCACCCACTTAAGGAGGTATACAAATGAAAAAAGCGATTGTTATTGCACTTGGTATTATCACACTGGCTGGTCAGATTTCGTTCTTTGCTCCTCTTCAGGCTTGTGAAGATCTTTGTCCGCCGGCTGGTCATGTCGAAATACCTTTCTATATTTGTTATATGTAATTACGTTTTGATATTCTTGCTCAATCTGTGTGGCTAATTCATTTTTGCCGCCCACATTATACAGGCAGATTGCATACTCATAACACTCTAAGGCTTTCCTCATGCCGCCGAATTTTGCGTATGCAACTGCCTTATAATAATAAAGCGCTGCCAATGGTACCAGTTTTCCGCACTCGCTGCAAAACGCAATTCCTTTTTGGCACCAAGAAAATGACTGCCTGAAATCTCCTATCTTCATTTCCAGCTTTGCCAGATTGACCAGTAACAAAGGATATCTCTTTGCCAGTATATCCTTGCTGAGGTTGCTTCTCTCTAAATAATCCACCAAAAAATACATATATTTAATTGCCAGACCCGTACTTTTCATCTCATACAGCATGACTGCCATATTATTCAGAATATTGATTTCCGTCAGCGTCATCAAGCGGATAGCATACAAATCCTTTACTTTAAAATCAGGCATGGTCAAAAGAAGCGCCTGCTTTAGCATCGCGTATGCCTGCTCCCGAGAGCTCCCTTTCACGCGTAAATCATACATTGACTTCACCAACAGGTAATACTGCTTTTCCAGATTGCTTCCCATGTCTTTCTCCAGCATCAACTTTTCATATTCCTCCAGCTCATCCTGCAAATCCATGTCATGATTCATAAGATGGTATCCCATATCCACCTCAAGAAAATGTTTTCTCACTTCATCTTCATGCGCAAAAAACACCAGATTTTCCGTGCTGCAGCCCAGCCTTTCCAAAAGCGCCTCCTGCACCTTCAGACTCGGCTTCTGTACTCCGTTTTCCAGCCGCGACAGCGTCGATATGGCACAGATGCCATAGCTCAAATCCTCCTGTGAAAGCTTCTGTCTGATTCTTTCCTCTCTAATTCTTTGCCCTATTCCATAAATTTCCATATTAACCCCCACTCTGCATGCTCTTACCGCAAGTCACGTGTGTAAAAAGTTTATGATGTTTCATTTGTATGAACAAAAAATTTCCTCTACATTTACTATAATGTCTTTTGCCCCTCTGTTGCAACACCAAATTTCATCGTATATAATAAAAATTACTAACAAATGTATGACAGGAGGTTTTTTATGGCTTTACTTCATGTTGACTTTTTTTCTGACGTGCTTGGCATGTGCATGAACATGGACGTCATTCTGCCGCAGCAGACCTACTCACAGATTGGCATGGAAGGCAAAAGGAGGGCAGGCAAATATCCCACCCTCTACCTTCTCCACGGCATGAGCGACGACCATACTATCTGGCAGCGCCGCACTTCAATTGAACGGTATGTGAGCGACCTTGGCATTGCAGTCGTTATGCCCACCACCCACCTCGGCTTTTACACGGACACGACATACGGCATGAACTATTTTACCTTCGTCTCAAAGGAGCTGCCTGCAATCTGCCGCGACTTTTTTCCCAATATGTCAGACAAACGCGAGGATACCCTCGCCGCAGGTCTATCCATGGGCGGCTACGGTGCGTGGAAGCTGGCTCTCGCCGCCTCCGATACCTTTGGCGCAGGCGCGTCCCTTTCCGGCGCACTCAATATGGCAGACCATGAACGGATACAGCAGGAGATGGAAACCGAACGCCGCTGCTTTTGGGAGGGCATCTTCGGCGACCCGAAGCATATCGCCAACACAAAAAATGATTTGCTTTATCTCGCAAAAGAATTAAAAGCCTCCGGCAAACCGCTGCCAAGGCTCTACGCCTGGTGCGGGACCGAAGACTTTCTTTACAAAGATAATAAGGCTGCATGGAGCGAAGTACAAAAGCTGGGCTATGATTTGTCCTGCCACGAATCGGCAGGCGACCACCAGTGGATATACTGGGACGAGCATATTCTGGATGTGCTGAAGTGGTGGGGGACGGCTTAGTCTCCCACATAGGAAACCGGCAAGCTACTCTGCCGCCTCAATTACATATTCCCACGCCGCTTCCCCCGACATCTTTAAAGCAAACTGATAAGTCTTTCCGGTTTGAAGCTCTGCCTCTATCCTTTCATCCAGCACGGCAGACACTGTACGCCCGTCCTCCATGCGCAGATAATAAACCATGCGCCCGTCCTTCTGCTCCGTATCTGTTACTTCCATTTTACCGGAAATCTGTGCGGCGGTATTTTCCGTCTCCTGCGGAATGACGCCACTTACCTGCGGTTCTGCTGCGCTTACATTTTCTTCCGGCGCACTGTCTTTATCTCCACTTTGTCCCATATCTTCCGCAGTATCATTCGCATCCTGCATAATGCTGCCGGAAGCTTCGTTTCGCTCTGCCGTCTCCGGCTCGCCCTGTTCGGCAGCGTCTGCATTTTCGTCGCCCGTCTGCCCGTCTTCCTGCGCACTGCCATCCTCCGCTTCGCACAAAAAATCGTTGTCCTCTGCAGCCGCCCCATTCATGCTGCCTCCTGCAGCATAGGGCATCCTATTATCATCAGGCATCATATTATTATGCGGCGCTGTATCGGCAGCCTGATTCCTGCCGCGCAGCCCCATAAAATAAAGGCTCGGAAGCAGGAAGGCAAGCAATACCGCGGCCGCGCAGACAGAAGCGTATTTGAAGGTGAATATGTTTTTTTTCGGTTTTGCCTTTTTATCTGTCAGACCCGCTTCGATACGATTCCACAAATCCGGCGTTTCTTCCTGATGGAAGCGCTTGTATTCATCTTCCAGATTCTTCATATCCACACCTCCTTAATTTTTTGACCGCCTCCCTGTAACGCCACGCCACCGTCCCCAAAGGCTCTTCTAAAATATCCGCTATTTCCTGAAAGGTCATATCGGCAACAATCTTCATATGTACCACCCGCCGCTCCGACTCTTTTAGCTGCGACAACGCTTCCTCCATGCTGATATCCGCGAGCACCTGCTCCTCCACGCTCTCTCCGTTTTTTCCCCCGGGCATGGCATTTTGTGCTGAAAAATTCCGTCCTCCCTCTTCTGTCTCGCACTCCGTCGAAAAATCCACCACTTCTTCACGCTTTCTCTTGCGGATATAATCAATGGCAAGATTGCGGGCTATCGTCGCCATCCAGCCCTTGTGCCCGCTGCCCCCTCTATAGGACTCTGACTTTTCCCACAGGCGGATAAAAAATTCGCTGGTAATATCCTCCGCCTCCTCACGGGTTGACAGAAGCTGTCTCACAATATTGTAGATGTAAGAAACGTATTCCTCATACACTTCCTTCAGCGCGTCCCTGCTGCCCCGGTTCATATTGCGGATGCATTTTTCAAATCTGCCCTCTGTCACATGGTTTCCTTTCCGAATTCCTGATTTACCGGCAGCACTGCGTACATTCTTTCTCATAAAAGATACGACCGCAGGAATTCTTTTTATGGTAAAATTTTAAGATTTTTCAATGTATCCTTTCATCTCCTCTTCAATCATGGCAAGAGATTCAGACAGTGTTCTAAGCTGCTTTGACAGTTCCTCCTTGTTGGCACGCTCCCTCTTGTAACAGATACGGTGCTCTAAGCTTGACCAGAAATCCATGGAAAGGGTACGGAACTGTATCTCCACAGGGTAATACTCCATGGCATCCAGCGTGTGAAGCGGCACGCCAAAAATAATATGGTAACTTCTGTAGCCGCTTTCCTTCGGATGCGTCATATAATCCTTTTCCTTGATGACAATCAAATCGCTCTGCCTTTTCAGAGAAGCCAGAAGCTCATGAATTTCCGATTGAAAGTAGCAGATAACACGGATACCGCCGATATCCTTTAAATTATCCTTTGCATTTATCAGACTGTCCGTCAGTCCGAGACGCTCCAGCTTACTCTCGATGCTCCTTTTTTCCTTGATGCGGTACTGCATATGATGTACCGGCTTTTCCTCCAGCGCATGGTCATAAATACTGTGATTTAAAATTTCCAGTCTCGTCAGCATAAGCTGTGTGGCGTCCTCATACGGTTTTATCAATTCATAATATTGTTCGTTTGTCATGATTTCTTTCCTCGTATATATCATTTTTAAGTAGGCGTTTGCGAAACTCTTATTTGCCAGTCACGAATTGTGCATGTTGTATATTCCATAAGCAGACCCTTGTTTACCGTCGGCCCAA
>CAMWUP010000200.1 GCA_947177465.1 uncultured Lachnospiraceae bacterium | reverse complement strand
TTGTTTTTACATAGGACAGTATCAGATTGGCACTCTCCTCCACGCCAATCGAGCTGTCAACACACAACTCATAATTGTGGGAATCTCCCCATTTCTTATCGGTAATATTCTCATAGTACGACTTTCTCGCTGCATCGGAGCGCTCTATGCTCTTTTCCGCCTGTTCCCGACTGTCCCCGTACATTTCCATAACCTTTTTCATGCGATATTCTTTTGGAGCCGTAATGAATATCCGCACTATGTTTTTATGATGCCGCAGAACATAATCTGCCGAACGCCCTACAATGACGCAGGAACCTGCATCTGCGATTTTACGGATTGCCTTGTCCTGGGCCGTAATCGCCTCCTGTACCGCAGTTGTGCTTAAATATAAATCGCGCATCACTGCATTTTCGTCAGAGTTCAGATTGGAAATAAACTCTTCCGCAAGTCCGCTTTCATGTGCTGCAATGGCAATCATTTCCTTATAATAACAGGGAATTCCCAATCTCTCTGCCACCAATTGTCCAATCCGCTTTCCGGCCGAACCATGCTCACGGGATATCGTGATAACCGCACCTTCCTTGGTCGGATATGCCGGCAGAGGATTTTCAGAAGCCTTATCCCCATCTGCCACACTAAGCTGCTTCCAAAGCCTTACCATAACGACTGCCGTAATCGCCGCCGCAAGAATATCCGCTGCCGGAGCTGCCCAGAAGATACCTGTAACACCGAGAAATACCGGCACAATCAAAGAGAGCACAATCAGGAATACATCGCGAAGCACGGACAAAGGCGCCGCTGCTTTTGCGTGACCAATGGACTGCAGAAAAATGGCGCATACCTTCTGCACACAGGTCAGTATAATCAGGGAAAGATATATCCGCAGGCACATAACCGCAAACTGTGTATAAAGCTCTCCGTCAGCGCCAAACATACGAATAAACACCTGTGGAATTGCCTCAAACAGCACCGTACATACCAGACAGACAATAGCTGTCCATGTAATAATAAGCTTCAGCAGCTCCTTCACACGCCCGAACTTTCTCGCGCCGTAATTGTACCCAACGATTGGCTGTGCACCGGCAGCAATACCAATCGCAATGTTTAACACTATCTGGAACAGCTTCATAATGACAACAAAGGCTGCAAACGGAATATCCTCGCCATAAATTGACATGCCGCCATAACGCACCAACAGAATATTATTGACAACGGTAATGATAACAATGGATAACTGTGTCAAAAGACTCGATGTACCCAGTGCCATAATCTTTTTTAACTGTGAAAAATCCAGCCTGAAGCTTCCAGAAGAAATATGGAAGGTTTTGCTTTTTGCCAGATAGGCAGCACAAATAATAAAGCTCACAAACTGTCCTAAAATGGTCGCATATGCCGCTCCCTTAATTCCCATGTCCAAAGCAAAAATAGCGACCGGATCGCCAATGATATTGATAACTGCTCCTACCAGCATTGCTCCCATCGCATAACGCGGGCTTCCGTCTGCGCGGATAATGGATGCCAGCGTATTCTGCACCATGGCAAGCGGCATCATGGCATAAATGATGAATCCATAATCATGCGCCATGGAAAGATTGGCATCCGTTCCGCCAATCATCCGCAGCAGTCCGTCTCCGCCAATATAGCTGATTGCAATAATAATGACGCCGGACAGAAAAGAACACAGGATGGCATTGCCCACTCCCCTGTGTATTGTTTCCGTTTCATTCCGTCCCAGTGATACGCTTAAATGCGCGGCCGCACCGTCGCCAAAAAACAGCGACATGCCCCATCCCACTACTGTAATCGGGAAAATAACACCTGTAGCCGCATTGCCCAGATAGCCGACGCCATTGCCGACAAAAATCTGGTCTACAATATTATAAAGACATGAGATGATAAGGGAAAAGATACATGGAATCGCAAACTTCCCCAACAGTCTGCCGACCTTTTCCGTACCAAGATAATGATTATTTTCCATAAATCCTCCTTTTTTGCGCAAAAAAACACATGCAGCATCCGTACCGTAATCAGATTTACGCGCGGTGCGCCACATGTGTCGTTTATTGCTCTTATTCATTTCCAGAAGATATTTTATCTCTTCGACCATTTAAAATCAAAGGGCATTTTCCACAATCTTTCTCCTGTATATATTTGTGAATATTGCCGTACTTATGTGGCAATTCCTGCATACTGTGTCATGTACAAATCGTAATACTTTCCTTTCTGTGAAAGCAGGGTATCATGGTCTCCGCTCTCCACAATCCTGCCCTTATCCATCACCACAATGATATCCGCATCCCGAATTGTGGAAAGCCGGTGGGCAATCACAATGCTGGTACGGTTCTGCATAACCATATGCATGGCATCCTGAATGGCTTTTTCCGTGCGGGTGTCCACATTGGAGGTAGCTTCGTCCAGAATCAGAATCTGAGGGTCGGCCACAAAAGCACGGGCAATCGCAAGAAGCTGCCGCTGCCCCTGACTGATATTTTCGCCGGAACCGGTTAAGACCGTGTCATAACCCTGCGGCAGCAGCTCAATCATTTCCTTGCAGCGACTCATTTTTGCCGCCTCCTCAATTTGGGCTGCTTTGGCATCCGCATTACCATATTTCAGATTATTCCATATGGTATCTGAAAACAAAACGGTATCCTGCAAAACAATAGCAATATTTTTTCGCAAGTTATCCCTGGAAATATTCTGTATATTCTGGTCATTCAGAAAAATTTCTCCACTGTCAATATCATAGAAGCGCATAAGCAGATTTACAACTGTGGTCTTTCCGCTTCCTGTCGCTCCCACAAGCGCCACCTTTTTTCCTGACGGAACTGTCAGCGTAAAGTCCTTCAGAATCCTTTGATTCGGTTCATAAGCAAACTGAACGTCTTTAAAGGTTACTTCTGCTTTTTCCGTCTTTTTCAGAGCTTCTCCCGACTTATCCTCATTTTCCTCATCAAGCACCATAAAAACGCGCTCCGCACCAGCAATCGCTGTCTGAAGCTGACCGTAAACCTGCGCAAGCTCATTGATTGGACGGCTGAACTGCTTTGCATAGACAATAAATGCCGAGATAACGCCTACGGAGATAAGACCATTGACCGAAAAATATCCGCCAAAAGCAGCAATAATGACAAAACCAATATTGCCGATGCAATTCATAACAGGTCCCATAACACCGCTGAAAATATCTGTCCGGATTCCCGCTTTCGTAAGAGAATCCGAAGTTCTGCAGAATTCCTCCGTTGTAATATCCTGATGGTTATACGCAACCACTGTCCTGTACCCCGATACCATTTCCTCCACTGTGCCGTTGAGCTGTCCCATCAGCATTTGGCGCCTGCGGGAAAACTTACGTACTCTCTTTGAGAGAACCTTGGTGGCAATCACCGTAAGAATCACTGTCAAAAAGCTAAGTAGCGCAAGCTGCCAGCAAAGCAGCAGCATAATGGAAACCGTTCCGATAATTGTCAACACGCCGGAAAACAACGAAGGCAGCGACTGTGATACCGTTGTAGATATATTTTCAATATCATTGGTCATGCGGCTCATGACATCACCATGGGAATGTGTATCCAAATAGCGGATGGGCAAATCCATCAGTTTGTCAAAAAGCTCTTCCCGCATCCGCTTCACAATACGCTGACTCAGCTTTGCACTGATAAGTCCCTGCAAAAGCTGCCCGCCGCTGTAAAGCAGATATATACTTGTCATGAGAATCAGCGTCATAACAAGATTTCCTGTTTTGGTTTTTGCAATAATATCGATTGCCTTGCTCTGCAGGCTCGGCGCATATACGCCGCACAGTGTTCCGAAAATAACAACAGCCAGCATACAGGATACCATGACCTTTTCCTTCGCAAAGTAGATTGCTATACGCCTGAGCGCAGCCGCCGCATTTTCGGCATGCTGCACTTCCGCAAACCGTTGTCCCCTGTTCATCATACCCGGAATATTACGCTCTGCAATTTTTTCATCTTTTTGTTCAGGCATGTTTATTCCTCCTCTCCGATTTGAGAATGACAGATATCCTGATAAATCTGACAACTTTTCCGAAGCTCCTCATGCGTTCCCACAGCGGCAATCCTTCCGTTATCCATCACGACAATCCTGTCCGCCCTGCGCACTGAGGCAATACGCTGCGCCACGATAATTTTGGTACTCTCAGGATAGTTACTCTGTAAGGCTTCGTACAGATTCGCCTCTGTTTTCAAATCCAGTGCACTGGTAGAGTCGTCAAAAATCAAAATCTCTGCTGCTTTCAGAACCGCTCTTGCAATCGAAATTCTCTGTTTCTGACCGCCGGACAAGCTCATGCCCCGTTCTGCAACAAGCGTATCATACCCTTCCGCTGTGGAAGTAATAAAATCATCTGCCTGCGCCGTTACTGCGGCAGACTTGATAGCATCATCCTTTGCACCGGTCCTTCCCCATGAAATATTTTCTTTAATACTCATACTGAAAAGCTCACTCTTCTGCAAAGTAATCGCTATCCTTTCCCTTAATTCCTTCTGCCTGTACTCCTTCACATCCACGCCATTGATCAGAATTGTGCCTGCGGTTGCATCATAGAAGCGGGGAATCAGATGAATCAGCGAAGTCTTTCCGCAGCCGGTAGCCCCCATAATGGCAACTGTCTCTCCTTGATTCACTTTCAAGTTGATGTGCTCTAAAACTGCCTGACCGGAGCCCGGGTAAGCAAAGGAAACATCTCTGAATTCAATCGTTCCGCGGCAGTCCGTATTCACATCCTGATTTCCATCCTGCAATTCCGGCTTACTGTGCAGCACTTCCTTCACACGTTTCCATGAGGCATATCCTCTTGAAATATTCTGAAATAACATCACAAGCATCAAAACGCCATTAAGAAGCTGCGTCGTATAAGTAATTGCCGCCATTACGGAACCGGGCGTTGTCACGCCGCTGCCCACATCAAAGGAACCGATTAACAGAATGGCAGCCACCACAAGATACATC
>CAMWUP010000199.1 GCA_947177465.1 uncultured Lachnospiraceae bacterium | reverse complement strand
AGTAGCAGTAACACATCGACCCCTGGTTCTCGTTTTGCGGGTGGTGGGCTGTGGGGGTGTTTAGCTTGTGTATTGGCTCCTGAGAACGCGCTCTGGCCGGTACGATTCTGTCGGCTCCCATTTCCCTCAGCAGCTTTGCCGCATAAGAACCGGTCACCGTCATTTGGGTGCTGACATGCAGCTTAAGCTTTGGAAAGGTATCCCGTATCAGAAGAAAAGCGCCGATATCCTGCACGATAACGCCGTCAAGACCTGCCTCGTAAAACGGTTGCAGATAGGCGGGCAGCTCTGAAAGCTCTGCATCCTTTAACAAGGTATTGACGGTGAGATAGACCTTTCTGCCGAACAGATGGGCATAAAAAATTGCCCTGCAAATTTCTTCGCTGGTAAAATTGTCTGCATATGCGCGCGCTCCGAACTTTTCTCCGCCCAGATAGACCGCATCCGCGCCCGCGTGTACAGCGCCTAAAAAACCCTCATAATTTCCTGCAGGAGCCAGCAGCTCCACCCGCTTTTCTCTCATCAATCAAATAACGCCGCCCGTTTAACGGACAGCGCCCTTTCTCCTGTTACACACTCTTTAATTCTGTCTCCAGACGAACAATCCGTTTGGCGTTCTCGTTGATTTCCATCTGCAGCTCTTTTGTACGCTTTTCTGTATTTTCCAACTTGATTTGTGATGCAATCAGCTCATGTTTTAAATCATACAATTCTTTTTCCTTTGCCTGCAGTTCTTCTTCTAAAAGACTTATTTGCTTTTTGCTTTTGAAATAATCATCCGCAATATTAAGCTGCATTAATACAGCCTGTGTATCCAGAGGCTGTCTTTTAAAGCTTTCGATTTTGCTGTATTCCTCAAGCTTATTGTTGATATAGGACGCCACCCGCTGCAGATATTCTTCACTCTCATATCCGCTCAGCGTAAATATCTTGCCCCCGATAATAACCTCGGTATCTGTTTTAGAAGACATTAAAACTCCCTTCCTGCGCAAAGCAATCGATAAAGAATTACATATATTATATAGCAGAATTGCATTACAGGCAAGTCTTTTTATAAAATGGGCGTCAGCCCCATGTGGATATAGGCCTGTTCTGTCGCCACTCTCCCTCTGGGCGTCCTGTTTATCAGACCATTCTGTATCAGAAAAGGCTCATAAACATCCTCAATCGTGCCGGCGTCCTCTCCGATTGCCGCCGCGAGCGTATCCAGTCCCACGGGACCGCCTTTAAACTTTACTATCATGGTGGAGAGCATGTTGCGGTCAATATGGTCCAGTCCCAGTTTGTCCACATCCATCAAATCCAGTGCCGTATGTGCAATCTCCTCCGTTATATTTCCGTCATACTTCACCTGCGCAAAGTCCCGTACTCTCTTTAAAATGCGGTTGGCAAGCCGCGGCGTCCCCCTGCTTCTTCTTGCAAGCTCCTTTGCTCCGCCGTCGTCAATCTCTACCTGCAAAAGCGCAGCCGAATGTCTGATAATCTTCTCCAGTTCGGAAACCGTGTAAAATTCCAGCCTGTGAATCATGCCAAACCGGTCGCGCAGAGGAGCCGTCAGCATACCGGCTCTGGTCGTCGCGCCTATCAGCGTAAATTTAGGAAGCTCCAGCCTGATGGAGCGGGCAGAGGAACCTTTTCCAATCATGATATCAATGGCAAAATCCTCCATCGCAGGATAGAGCACCTCCTCCACCTGCCGATTTAGCCGGTGGATTTCATCCACAAAGAGAATATCCCCCTCCTGCAGATTGTTTAAAATCGCAGCAATCTCTCCCGGCTTTTCAATGGCGGGACCGCTGGTGATTTTCATATTGACGCCCATTTCATTGGCTATAATACCTGCAAGCGTCGTCTTGCCCAGACCCGGAGGCCCGTAAAACAGGGCATGATCCAGTGCATCTCCTCTCTGCTTTGCCGCTTCTATATATATCTTCAGGTTCGACTTTACCTTTTCCTGTCCGATATAATCCTTCAGATACTGTGGTCTGAGAGAACCCTCTATTTTCTTATCCTCTTCTGTAAAATTTGTCTCAATTGTTCTCGGCATACTAACTCCGTCCGCCTGTTGTCCAGGCGCCTTTCATATTTGCACAGGTTGGGTGTTTGCAACACTCTTTAAAACAACTTCTTCAAAGCTGCCTTCAACAATGCGCCGCTGTCCATGGATTCTGCATCCGGTATTTGTTTTACCGCTCTTAAGCTTTCCGTCTGTCCGTAGCCTAATGCCACCAACGCTTCCACAGCTTCCTTTAACGTACCTTCTTCCGGCAATGCACCACTGGTGCCCTGCGCTATTTCCATTCCAATCATGGCGTCATCAAAGGATACCTTATCCTTCAAATCCAATATCAGCCGTTCCGCTGTTTTGGCTCCGATACCCGGCGCCTTGGCAATCGCTTTGGCGTCCTTGGAAAGAATGGCATATTTTAATGCGTCTGCATCCATGACGGACAAAATCGCCAGCGCACCCTTCGGTCCAATGCCGCTCACTGTAAGACACTTTTTAAACAATGCCAAATCTTCCTTTGCCAGAAAACCATAGAGCAGAAAAGCATCCTCCCGCACCAGCATATAAGTATGCAGCTTTACCATACTGCCAGCCGCCGGCAGCCGCTGCGCCTCTCTTGCCGAAATATGCACGTTCATGCCCACGCCGCCTACCTCTATCACTACGCTGTCCTCTGTGATTTCGGCAATTTCACCCTTTACGTATGCTATCATAATCCCTTGTTTATCCTCATTTCCACGCACATTTCGTTATATCTGCGGACCGCTCGGGTGCGCGCCGACACCAATCCCACTATTCTGCAACTTCTACAGCCCTGTGCAGCTTTATAAAATAAATACATAAAAAACAACCCAGATGTACCAGCGCTGTCAGCGCCCACGATATGGGATACGAAATATACAGGGTATCCAGCGTTCTGTTTTTGGGAAATATCGTATATATCCATATAATCCTGAACAGACATGCGCCTGTCAGGGATACAAGCATAGGCAGAACAGAATGTCCCATACCCCGCAGACAGCCTACCAGCGTATCCATCACACCGCACAAAAAGTAAGGACAGCATATATAGAAAAGCCGCTTCATTCCATAGGCAATTACCGGCTCCTCCGGCGAATACAGGTGCAGAAGCCGCCGTCCCGCCAGATAGACCCCGTTACCCATCACAAGTCCTACAATCGTCACAATGCCGATGCACATACAGGCTGTTTTTCCGATTCTCTTATATTTGTGCGCGCCGTAATTCTGACCGACAAAGCTGACCGACGTCTGATGCATGGTGTTCATCGCTGTATACACAAAGCCTTCCAGATTGCCTGCCGCAGAATTTCCCGCCATGGCAGTGGCGCCAAAGGAATTGACCGATGACTGAATCAGCACATTGGATATGGAGAAAATAGCGCCCTGCAGTCCTGCGGGCAGCCCAATCTGCATCATCATCACAAGCTTGTTCGGCACAATACGCAGCTTCTTCAAATCCAGCCTGTAGGCGCTGTCGCTGCGCACAAGACAAATTACCACAAGCGCAGCAGAAATCACCTGGGATACGGCGGTTGCCAGCGCCACGCCTGCCACACCCATGGATAATCCAATCACAAAAATCAGATTCAGAATCACATTGATAACGCCTGCAGCCGTCAGAAAGTAGAGCGGTCTTCTGGTATCTCCCACTGCACGCAGGATGGCGGCGCCGAAATTATAGAGCATCATGGCAGGCATTGCAGCAAAATAGATGCGGATATAGAGCACCGACTGCTCCAGCACTTCATCGGGCGCTCCCATAGCGTGAAGGGCAAAGGGCGCGGAAAACCAGCCTGCAAAAATCAGGATAATGCCACAGATAACGGAGGTCAGAAGCGCCGTATGTACCATATCAGACAGTTCTCTCTCCTGACCTGCTCCAAAATACCTTGCCACAAGCACGTTAGCGCCCACGGACAAACCAATAAACACATTCACCAAAAGGTTAATCAACGAACCGGTGGAACCGACTGCTGCAAGCGCGTCGCTGCCAACCCATCTCCCCACCACAATCATATCTGCCGCATTAAACAAAAGCTGTAAAATACCGGACATCATAAGCGGCAGGGAAAACAACAGTATTTTACCGAACAGCGGTCCGTTGCACATGTCGATTTCATACCGCTTCTGTTTTATATTTTTCTCCATACTGCACGCTTCCTTTCCCTTATTCTGCCTTTCCCTGCTTTTTCAACATACTTCTAGTCATGCCGACCGCAAATAACACATGATTTGTCAAGTATACACCCAAAAGAGCAGCTTGAAAAGAGTGTATCAACGCTTTCTCTTTTCAAATTCTTTCTCAAATGCCAGCAAATCCTGTCCGGAAAGAGCTCTCTCCAAAAGCTGTGGCAGCATTTCCGGATTGCAGGCAAAGCAGGGGATTCCCAAACCTGCAATGCGGTTTGCCATCTGCGCGTCGTAATAGGGCTTTCCCCCGTCAGCCAGCGCAAGCAGGCAGATTACGGTAACACCGGAGGATTTCATTTCCTCAAGACGACGGAGCAATCCCGCACGATTCCCGCCCTCCTCCAAGTCTGAGATCAGGAAAAACAAAGTTTTGGACGGATTTTCTATATATTTTTCACAATAAACCACCGACTGTTCAATATTGGTTCCCCCTCCCATCTGAAAACCAAACAGCAAATCAACCGGGTCCTCACATTTTTCCGTCAAATCTATGATATTGGTATCAAACGCCACAACACGGGTGCGCAGGCTCGCCATGCTTGCCAGAATGCAGCTCATAACAGAGGAATAAATCACAGATTCCCCCATGGAACCGCTCTGGTCTATGTCAAGAATTACCGTCCACTTATTTGCCGCAGTCGTGCTTGTTCTGTCAAAAAAGTAATAGTGCTCCGGTACAATGGTTCCCAGATTCTTATTGTAGTTTTTCAGGTTTCTGGATATGGTAGTCTTGAAATCAAGCGCCGCTGACGACG
>CAMWUP010000198.1 GCA_947177465.1 uncultured Lachnospiraceae bacterium | reverse complement strand
GTCTGCAAGCTGTTCTTCCCCATCGGCAAGCTCGGCCTCCCCGTCTGCATTTTTTTCCTCCGCTTCCTCCAGCTCTTTTCTCGCATCGAGCAGCTCCTGCTCCGCTTCTTCCTTTTTGTCCGCAAGCTCCTGCTCCGCCTCTGCCAGTTCTTTGTCGGCCTCTTTTAAAACGGCATCGTACCTACGCTGTCCCTGCTCCTCACAATAACTCTCCCAGACAACCTTTTTATCCTCAATAAAAGATTCATATTCCTCTGAATAAATGGGATAATCCGTGTCAAATTTTACGAAAATCTCCGTATAGTAATCCATCTGGAAGCCTTCCGGAAGCAGATACATAAATCCGCTTACTCTGCCGTTTCCCAGAGAAGTATTTCCTCTTTCAAACTGGATATAGTAGGATGCCTGTACAATGCCGGTGATGGTATATTCCCTGTATTTGAAGTTATCAAGGTCTTCCTCACTATTGCTTTCGGCAAGAACCACCTTGCTTCCGATGGCGCTTTCTCCATAAAGATTGCTGTCTACCACACATTCATCGCCGCTTTCCGGCAGCCTTCCCGCCGTAAGCACCACTTTATTTATCTGCTCCGAAAGAGAATGTGCTTTTATAACGCTTTCATTTCCCTGTTCATTGATAAAGATGATATCCGCAGACAGGGCTCCCTCCACTGCTCTGACGCCTTCTTTTGAAGCCAGCGCTTCCACATCTTCCTCCTCAAAGCCAAGAGTGGACAAAAGCCGGTAATCGAATAACTGCGTCTCTGACAGATAGTGGTCTGCAGACACAGTCATAGAGTCCGTCGTCACCTTTAATCCCGAAAAAAATCCTACTCCCAGTGCGACAATCGCCAGAATTGCCAGATATCGCCCAAGGCTTTGTTTGATTTCACGCAATGTTGTCTTTATCATCATGGATTTCATAAGCGTATTCCTGTCACTTCCTTACCATTCGATTTCTTCCACATTTACGATGTTCTCATTGCGGACCATACTCTTTACGGTTCCACTCTTTACGGTAATAATCCTGTCAGCCATGGCGGTAAGCGCCTGATTATGCGTAATCACCACCACAGTGCGTCCCTTTTCCCTGCATGTATCCTGTAAAAGCTTTAAAACCGCCTTTCCTGTATTATAATCCAACGCTCCCGTAGGCTCATCACACAAAAGCAGCTTCGGATTTTTCGCAAGCGCCCTTGCAATGGCAACCCTTTGCTGTTCGCCTCCGGAAAGCTGCGCCGGAAAGTTTGCCATGCGCTCCCCGAGTCCCACCTCGCTGAGTACCTCCGCCGCATTCAAAGGATCTTTGCATATCTGTGCCGCAAGCTCCACATTTTCAAGCGCTGTCAGATTCTGCACCAAATTGTAAAATTGGAACACAAATCCTACGTCATGCCGCCTGTAAGTCGTAAGCTGTTTCTTTTTGTATGCTGAAATTTCTTCTCCGTCCAGAAAAACCTGTCCGCCTGACAGGGTGTCCATCCCGCCCAAAATATTGAGAATCGTAGTCTTTCCCGCGCCGGATGCACCCACAACAACACAAAACTCGCCCTTTTCAATTTCGAAATTAACGTCATGAAGTGCCTGAATGGACACTTCACCGGTCTTGTATACTTTACTTACGTTACGAAACTCCACAAAAGCACTCATTCTTTTTCCACGCTCCTTTTTTTGAACAAAAGAACTCCCGTAACCAGAATAAACAGGGATATAAACTGTGAGGTAGAAAGAAAGCCCACAGTCCCTCTGTAATCATTTCTGAAAAATTCTATGGAAAATCTGCCAATGCTGTATAAAATCAGATACAAGGCTCCGGTCTGTCCCTTTGCCCGTTCTTTTTTTGCATACCAAAACAAGAGACCGGCTATCAGAAACATACCCGCCGCAGAAAAAAGCTGGGTCGGAATCATTTTCACGCCGTTCGGCGCATAGTCGGAATGGGTAAACGCGATTCCCACAAAGGAGTCTGTCTCCCGCCCGTAACAGCAGCCCGCCATAAAACAGCCAATACGTCCAAACCCCTGTGCTACTGCCACGCTGGGCAGCACAATATCAAAATAATCCCAGAAATTAAGCTTTTTCAGCCTGCAGTATATAAGCGCTGCAAGCACACCGCCGATGATGCCGCCGTAAACCACAAAACCGCTTCCCGTCAGAAGCCGCAGGGGATTTTGCAGAAAACTCCGCCATTCTACAATACAAAACAGCACCTTCGCACTTGCAAAGCCGAATACCACACATATCAAAGTCAACGGATACAACACATCCGCGTTTATGTCACGCTTTTTTGCCCTTGCCTCTGCGATAAACAGCGCTGCCAGAACGCCGATTGCAATCATAAGACCATAGCTGTGAATGGTAAAGGGTCCGATGGAAAATAAATCATTATACATTTGCTTCATGCCTTTCCTGTTATGTTTTTTGAAGCAATAAAGCTGTGCTCACTGCCTATGATAACACGATTTTTCAGGTTATGACTATACTTTTGCACTTTTTTAATATTCTTTTAATAAAAGTGAATTTTCTAATTTATGTAATGAATCAATGCCAACGCACAGGTATCCGCTCCGCAGTGGTCCAGCACAAGCCGGTAATCCGGATTAGAGCCGTCCCCAGGATAAATATAAAAATCCTCCGTGCTGCCATGGGTAATATAGGCATAAGAGTGAATCAGGCGCTCGTCCTCATCATAAAAACAGGTTTCTGAACAGCCTGTTGTACCAAATACACAGGCATTGTAAAAGCCTTCTTTCTTTTCCAGTGTACCATCCTCTCTGTAAGAATAGGTTACTTCAATAATTCTATCCCGGTAAGGCTCTCCCATATCCGTTATTGTCCCCTCCGACAAAAAATGGACAAGCTGCTCCTCGTCATTATACTCATAGCCTTCTTCGTAATCCGTAACACCGCTGTCATCTCCGTTGTCGCCGTTCTTTGTCACATCAAAGCGCCCGTCAGTCCACGCAGCCTCCTCGCATGCCGGAATTCCAAAGCCCTGCATGGAAAGACTGCCTCCCATACTGTAAAAATAATAGATTCCTGTTCCGCCCTCTGTTGGGTCGTCCATATAAACAGTGAGCAGCAAGGTGCCGTCTTCACCATAATATTCAAAAAAAGGCTCCTCAGTCTGCACGCCCCTTGCCGCAAGAAAGGCTTCTTTGTCCTTCTCTCCTGTCAGTTCACACGACAAAAAATTCCATTCAATAAAGTTTCTTTCCACAAGGCTTTCCGCCGTTTCATCAGGAAATGGCTTTTCCCATGTAGTAATAATATCTTCGCCCTCCCTTTTCATGGAAAACAGCAAATCGCCCCGTCTGTACGCGCCGGTGTAAGATTCTTCCCTTTCGCCTTCCATGGAAAAATCCTCAGAAAGTTCCGTTGGAATATCCTCATAAAAATACACAAATACCTCTCCGCCTCTGTTGGAAACCGTAGTAAGTATCCTTTGCTTTATTCTTTGGGTATGGTTCTCCCCCTCCACCTCTAGGTATTCCCATTCCTCTACCTGCAGATAGCCATAAAACTGCCCCTGTTCCTCGTAAAGGAAAAAGTCCATGACGAGACCGCCATTGTTCTCAATATTCCCGCTGCGGTGATAATGTCCAACCCATTTTTGCAGACTTACTTCCGGCGTTTTATATCTGTTTTCCCATAAATTCGGCGTTGATTCTTCAGGACTGCCGCAAGCCGCCATTCCTAAAACCAGCGCCGCCAGCAATGCCATACATTTTATTCTGAACTTTATCATCATTTTCACCCTTTGCATCCGTCTTACACTGCCGTGAAAGCTGAAAAGAAACTACAACTTTTTTCTCTGCAAAAAAGTATAACAGAAAAAAATCCTACTCACAATCACAACCCTCAAAAACTATCTAAACATAGAAAAGTTTTTTGAATATATTGAAAAAACTCAAAATCTTGTCTATAATGTAGTTTGATATAGTTTTATCAGGCATTTTATAATGCCTTAAAATAAATTGTGAAAAAGGAGTTTCGTATGAGGTTAATTACACGTTCAGATTTTGACGGACTTGCATGCGGCGCACTGTTAAAGGAAGCCGGCATTATCGACCATTGGAAGTTTGCACACCCGAAGGATTTGCAGGACGGTCTTGTTGAGGTAAATGAGGACGACTGCCTTGCCAACGTCCCTTATGTAGAAGGCTGCGGTCTGTGGTTCGACCACCATTCCAGCGAGCATGAAAGACTGAAGCTTGCCGGAAAATATAAGGGCGAAAGCCGTATTACTCCCTCCTGTGCCAGAATCATTTACGAGTATTACGGCGGCAGGGAAAAATTTCCCCAATTTGACGATATGATGGAAGCAGTTGACAAGGTGGACTCCGGCAATCTGACCATCGACGAGATTCAGAATCCCAAGGGCTGGATTTTAATCGGATTTTTAATGGACCCCAGAACAGGGCTGGGGCGTTTCCGCAACTTTACCATATCCAACTATCAGCTCATGGAAAAGTTGATTGATGCCTGCCGTACCATGACCACCGACGAGATTCTCGCTCTGCCGGATATCAGGGAGCGTATTGAGATATATAACGAACAGACTGAAAAATTCAGAGAAATGGTAACGGCACATACACAGTTAAAAGGCAATGTCATTATTACGGATTTGCGCGGTGTTGACCCCATTTATACCGGAAATCGATTTATGATTTACAGCATGTATCCCAAGCAGAATATTTCTGCATGGATTGTCAACGGCAAAGGCGGCGAAGGCTGCTCTGCCGCGGTGGGCTACAGTATCTTAAACAAGACCAGCGACGTCAATGTAGGAAGCCTTATGCTGAAATACGGCGGCGGCGGTCACAAAAAAGTCGGTACCTGCCAGTTTAGCTCTGAAAACATGGAGACTGATTTACCCAAAATGTTAGATGAATTGTGTACGCTTGCAAATCATTAAAGATATCTATTTTCAAAAACCCTCTGTATTGATACTATCACAAATACAGAGGGTTTTAAT
>CAMWUP010000197.1 GCA_947177465.1 uncultured Lachnospiraceae bacterium | reverse complement strand
GCCCATACCCAGGCCTTTCCATTTTGCTCATATTCTGCTATCAGTGCTGATGTGATGTCTTTATCTTTATCCTCCGTATCATAACCAAATATCTCATACAGATAGTCTATCGTCCTTGCACTAAACCCGGAATAAGAAGAATTCCCGGCGCCCAGATAAGCCTGAAACTTTTCCTCCTGCTCTTCTGTCCATATGCCATCAAACCTATCCAGATAAGACTTGTCAAAATAGGTTACAAATTCCGCTGCCGTCATCACTGTCTCTTCATATTGAAATCCATATCGCTGCCATTTCAGCAAATCCTCCAGATAATACTTTACCGTCCTACCCTCCGGAGAAACAGTAAATGACACCGCTCCTTCTGCCTCATTATATAGCTGCACCGCGATTTTTTCCTCCTCCGGCGTATCCAGTCCTCTGGCAAGAGCTGTCTTGCGGTTGACAAATGCCCTGATATCTATCTCCTTTGTCCCGTCGTACTTTCCATCCGTCTCCAACTGGCTCTTTGCCACGTTATACCGGATAATTTCCTGCAAGGCGCTCATCAGCATTTGGTCAAAAGCCGCAGTCTCTTCAAAATGGTTTTCCCCGACAAACAAATCAAGGCGAAATGTTTTTCTGTTATAAGGATACCCTTCTGTCTGCACGCACACTACGGAATACACAGCCAGCGTGGTAATGGCGGCTGAAACAATCCATGCCGCCGCCTGCTGCAGAACATGAAGCAATATGGCGCTTTTCTTTCCTAATCCCTTGTGTTTCTTCAATTTTATACTCCTTGCTTATCTATCTTGTAACCGACGCCCCATACCACCTTCAGATACTTCGGGTCTCTGGGATTAATTTCTATTTTCTCACGAATATGCCGGATATGGACCGCTACCGTATTGTCCGC
Source organism: uncultured Lachnospiraceae bacterium (assembly GCA_947177465.1). GTDB lineage: Bacteria > Bacillota > Clostridia > Lachnospirales > Lachnospiraceae > Acetatifactor. The sequence continues at coordinate 4,098 of CAMWUP010000197.1, read as the reverse complement.
CCCGATTGCCTCTTCATTCCAGATACTTTCATAGATTTGATTGATGGAAAATACCCTGCCCGGATTTTTTACCAAAAGAAGCAGAATACTGTACTCGATGGGCGTCAGCTTTACAGGCTCTCCATCGACAGAAACCTCCTTGGTGTCGTCGTTCATCATAAGCCCGCCGATTCTGAATACCACATTGTCGTCTACATTCAGACTTCCCAGCTTCGTGTAACGACGCAGATTGGACTTGACCCTTGCCACCAGCTCCAGCGGATTAAAGGGCTTCGTCACATAATCGTCCGCTCCCACATTTAAGCCCAGTATCTTGTCCATATCCTCCGACTTTGCCGACAGTATGATAATCGGAATACTGCTGTATTCCCTGATTTTTAAGGTGGCATGGATGCCATCCAGCTTCGGCATCATAATATCCATAATGAGAAGCTGGATATCCTCCTTGCGCAGAATCCGAATTGCCTCCTCGCCGTCATATGCCTTGAAAATTTGATAGCCCTCGTTTCTCAGATAAATTTCTATTGCATCCACGATTTCTTTGTCATCGTCACAAACCAGTATATTTGACATGTCAGCACTCTTTTCCTTCCCCGTTTTTTTTCTTTAACATCAAAAAGGCGCCCAAATTACCCCGCTTCCCTTCGCTTGCCCTGTGGGAAAACAAAAGGGAGGCATTACAGCAGGTACAGATATCCGTCACCTCTATCTGTGCAGAAGTAAGACCCGCCTGCAAAAGCACTTCTTCATTCGCTCTCCACAAATCAAGCTGGTATTTACCCTGTCTGTTCCCTTTTTGCAGCACGATACTGCCAAACTCTGCTTCAAACTGCTCTGCCACATCCGCTGATACCTCGTAACAGTCCACACAGATGGATGGACCGATGGCGGCAAGAATCTGTTCTTTTTTACAGCCGTAATCCTTTACCATAATATCTATCATTTTCTTTCCGATACGTCCCACCGTGCCCCGCCAGCCGGAGTGTGCCAGTCCAATTACACGTCTCTTGGCATCCAGAAAATACAGCGGCACACAGTCTGCAAAGAAAGTCGCCAGTACAATTTCCTCCCTGTCTGTCACAAGACCGTCCACATCCTGATAATCCTTTGGAATCAGTACGCCCTTTCCGCAATCCGCTTCCGTCACCTTCCTGATATTGGTCGTATGGGTCTGGTCCGAACAGACAAACATTTCCATTTTACAGCCCATAATATCCGCAATCCGCCTGTAATTTTCGTCTACCGCCTCTTTTTTATCCCCTCTGGTATAGCTGAGATTCATGGTGGAAAAAATCCCCTCGCTCACGCCGCCAAGTCTTGTTGAAAAGAGATGCTCCACCGCCTGCGTACGCGTAAAAGAAGGAAAAGTCAGATATAATGCCTGACCCTTTTTCCCTGCAATAAGACCTGCTCCTCTGCCTTTCTTCCTGATAAATTCCATACTTCCTCTCATTCTGCCGCTTAGACCGCACAATCATCACCTGTGAAAAAATGCATTTTTAATCCAGATAATTTCCTCTCCCTGTATGCCGACGACGTCATATCTGACCGGTGTTTCCTGTGGAATATGCTTAAGATACAGGTAATAATCCGCCGTCCGGCAAATCCGGCGTTTTTTCGTATCTCCCACCGCCGCCAGTGCGCCGTCAAAGGACTTGCTTTTTCTGTATTTTACCTCTAAAAACACCAAATATTCCCCGTCAAAGCCGATAACGTCGATTTCTCCCTGCCGGCTTCTGAAATTTCTTTCCTTTACAATAAAACCTTGTTTTTCCAGATATGTAACTGCCAGATTTTCCTTCTCTGCACCGGTTTGCCTGGTACTGTTTGCCAATATAAATCTCCTCTTATTACCAAAAGGTCTTTGTCAGCCTGCTGCCCAGCCTGCTTAACAGCTCGTTGGTAATGGTTCCGGCTCTCTGCGCCAGCTCCACCGCCTTGATTTCTTCTCCGCCGTCCGTTCCGATAAGGGTAACGATATCGCCCTCCGCAGCCTCTGGTACATCCGTAATATCAAGCATGGTCTGGTCCATGCAGATGCGCCCCACCATCGGAACTCTTTTCCCCAGAACCAGTGCCTGCCCCTGACCGGAAAGACTGCGCGGCAGTCCGTCCGCATAGCCGATTGCCATCACGGCAACCCGCCTTCTCTCCTTCGCTTCCCATGTCCTGCCATAAGATACAAAATCCCCCTGCTCCACTGTCCTGACACATCCAATCCTGCACTTAAGCTGAAGTGCAGGCTTTAAATCAACACAAAATTTTTCCTCCGGCGTATTGCTGGTACAGCCATAGAGGGCAATCCCCGGTCTTGCATACTGCATTCCCTTCATAGGGTAACATAGAAGCCCGTAGCTGCTCTGCATATGGTAAGAAAGCTTCTGCCATCCCTTCCCTTCCAGATACGCTTTAAGCGCGGAAAAATCGTCAATCTGTTTCTGCGTAAAGCGCTTATCCTCTGCAAGTGTGCTGTCAGCCACGCTCAAATGGGAATAAATTCCCTTCATGCGGATGCCCTGCATACCCAGCACCCTCTCAATCGCGTCCCTGTCCCGAAAAGAGATACCCAGCCGATTCATGCCGGTATCCACCGCCAGATGACATGCAATATCATGACCTGTTTTTGCAAGCGCCTTAGCATGCGCCTCATCCACCACTGTCTGCATAAGCTGATACCTATCCAGCAGAAAAGCATCCCGCGGCATGGTATATCCCAATACCAGTATATCTTTCTGTAAGCCCGCTACTCTCAAAGCGATGCCTTCCTCCAGTGAGGCAACTGCAAAAGCATCACAGCCCTCTTTGCTTAAAACCTGCGCAGTCTGAACGGCGCCGTGCCCGTAGGCATCCGCCTTTACCACCGCCATGCATTTGCAGCCTTTGGGCATCACCCCGCAAAGCATCCTATAATTCCATCTTAAATTCTCCAGTGAAATTTCCAACCATGCCCTTCCCGGTCTTTCTTCCAGTTTCACTTGCCCTTCCTTCCTTTCCGGATTTGGCGCGCCCGCTGAAACACTGTCAGGCAGATATACGCGGCGCACAGACTTCCCGCCACTACCGCCAGATAATAAATGGGACTCATTTCCAGAATAAAGTTTAATTTTGTCAGTTTTACAAACATCCTGATTATCAGAATGATAAGCGGATGTAAAAAATAAAAAAGCATGGGACCGGTTTTGTAAAACATCCCCCGCCTTACATCCCAGACGGCAGCGCCGGACAAAAGCGCATCAAAAAGAAATATCATGCACACCGGCAAAAACAGATACATGCTGTTATTCACCTGTTCTGTATTCCCATGCAGCAGCAACCCCTCCGCACACATAAGCAGCAGGCATAGAAAAAAACTGCATTTACTTTTCTCTGCACTTCTTTCTCTTCTCCCCAAGGCAGCCCGATATCCCAAAAGCAGAAAAAGCGGCGCAAAAAACAGTCCGTTTCTCGTCTGGGAAAACAGCCGGAACATGCTCTCATACATTTTATCAAGCATTGGTATCCTGCACGCCAGTCCATGATAACTGTCCCCAAGCAAACCTATCGCGTACAAAACGCCGGCTATCACATAGGCATACCTGCCCGCGGAACGCAGAAGCAGCCAGCAGATGGGAAGCCCAATCATAACAGCGGGCAGATACCACAGATGGTAGTAGGTTCCGTCAAAGAAAACCGCCCTGCACAACGCCTGTATGGAAAGCGCCGCTTCTTTGCCGGTCAGTTTGTATACCTGCACCGGCAGATAAAGCAAAGTAACTGCCAGATACAAAAAACCGATTTTCTTCAGGCTGCGCCATATCCGCTGAAAACTGCCTTCCTCCACCGCAGCGTAAAGCACAAAACAGCCTGTCACCATCATAAAGAACGGTACTGCCACCCTCGCCAGCACCCTTGTCAGGATAAAATCAGCCGTGGCGTTTACACTCTCTAAAGGCGACGTATGGATTGCCGCCACCAAAAATGCCGCAATCCACTTAAAATCGTCTAACCTGCCGATTCTAACATTCTGCCGCAACCAGAAATCCCCCTTCACTTCCCAAAATAAACACACTTCCTTTTTCGGGAAGGGATACGACGGCTTCCTTTTCACAAGGAACGAAT
>CAMWUP010000196.1 GCA_947177465.1 uncultured Lachnospiraceae bacterium | reverse complement strand
ATATAGACGTTGACGTCTCCTGCGCCGCGCAGAACGCCGTCGGTACATGCCTTCACGCCAATCAGAGCAAAAAACCAGCCGATAAAGGTCAGATAGGCGTTGCCCGTCTCATAGGCCTTTAAGCCGCCGTCGCCCTTTAAAAAAGCATCGATAATGTTTCCATGAAACGCCTGTAATATAACACATATCAGAACTGCAAAAACTGCTATCATGACAAGCCCTGCATGATAGCCTTTTTTGACCCTTTCAGACTGCCCTGCACCGAGATTCTGCGCGGTAAAGGTGGACACCGCATTTCCCGTCGCAATCATCGGCACAATACAGATGGATTCGATACGCATACCCGCGGAATAACCTGCCAACACGGAGGAACCAAAGCCGTTGACCACAGACTGCACCAAAAGCATGCCAATGCTGACAATCGACTGCTGTATAATGGAGGGAATTGCAATTTTTGTCCCTCGAACCAACATTTCCACATCATAGAGCTTCGCTTGCTCTTCCGCTTCATATCGCTTTAAAATCCAAAGCAGTATACCAAAGGAAATCATCGCTGAAATCCCCTGTGCAATCACAGTGGCAATGGCGACGCCCGCCACGCCCCAGCCAAGAACCCTTACCGTATACAAATCCAGCGCCACATTCAGTACGGACGAAAAAATCAAAAGCCCCAGCGGAATTTTGGACTTACCCAGCGCATTGAACATAGCGGACAAAATATTGTACATAAAGAGGAACGGCATTCCACAGAAATAGATTTTCAGATAAAGCACCGCATCTTCTAAAATATTGTCCGGCGTCTTTAACGCCGTCAGAATATTCCGATTCAGCAAAAAGCCGCCTGCTGCAAGCAGCACACTGATTATCAGAAAATTTATCAGCGCGGTATAGATGCTTGTCTTCATCTTACTATAGGACTGCGCCCCCAAATACTGGCTCGTAAGCACGGACGCCCCGATGCCGCCACCGATGGCTGCCATGATAAATACCGTCGTCAGAGAATAGGACGCACCCACAGCAGCTAGTGCATTCTCGCCCACATACTGCCCCACTATCATGGAATCTGCCATATTATAAAACTGCTGGAACAGATTGCCCAGTATCATAGGCAGCGCAAAAAAGAAAAGCGCCTTTCCCGGGTTTCCCGTCAGCATATCCTGTTTTGGTTCATTTTTCTGTTTCATATCTGCTCCCATCTGCGTGCATCCGCCAGTTGCTTCTTAATAATAGTATAACACAAAATGAAGGTATGCAGCATACGTCACTCTCCGGCATGTTCCTGCACATATTTCATAAATTCCGGTGTTTTCGACCAGTATTTGATACCCCAGTTTTCAAAATTCCACTCCTCCATATAATCGTTACACTCAAAGTCAATGTAATATATTTTCTCGTTCTGCACAACAAAATTTGTCGGGAAATAATCTATGTTTGTGTTGGCGTTGTATAGCCTCATACACATATCCTTTATCTGCTCTATGAAGACAGCTTCCATTTTATCCTGCCTCACTAAATCATAAATGGTGTCGCCCTCTATGTATTCTTTCAAGATACGCTCGCGCTCCATATCAACATCAAGCATTTTCGGAATTCTGATTCCGATTTTCTTTAAGCGCCTGTAATCGTTTATCTCCGCCTCTACCTTATTTCCAAACTGATAATAGCTGCAGGGTTCATGATGAATCTGTTTTAGCACATACTGTCCGGCGCTGTCCGACGCCAGATAAGAGTAACCGCCCTTCCCTTTTCCCAACAGCTTTTCTATCTCATATTCTTTTTCGTTTACAAGCATTTTTTCTGCCATAAGATTCCCCTTTCAACCTTTTTTATGTAATACGACTTACCTGCTATTATGCATGCTGATGGTAGAAAAAACAAGGTATGTTTGTAAAATGTAACGTAAACAGATTCTATTAAGTTACTTCTGTCCATAAAAATTCGGCTATTTTTTTCATCACAGTATTGACATCTCCTTCTTTTTATGTTTATATATACATATGAACAGTTATTCATATGTATTGTAATTATATCAATTTCCATTATAGAAAGGATTTCCATTATGAGTAATGAACATCAAAACCCTATAGAAAAAATAACGGAACATGAACACCACGAGCATGGCCACCACCATGAGCACGGCGAAAGCTGCGGCTGCGGGCACGAACATCACGAGCATGAGCATCACCACGAGCACGGCGAGGACTGCGGCTGCGGACACGAACATCACGAATATGAGCACCACCACGAGAAAGAGAACACGCCTGTTACAAAAGCGCCCATAAAGATATATATTGTGGACAATCTGGATTGCGCCAACTGCGCCGCCAAGATTGAGCGGAAAATCCAGTCCCTGCCGGGCGTGGAATTTGCATCCATTACCTTTGCCACCAAGCAGCTTCGGGTCGCCGCCAAAAATCAGAAAGCGCTGCTTCCTCTTATGCAGGATGCATGCAGGGCTATCGAGCCGGACGCTGTGATTACGCCAAGAGAAGAACTGCAAAAGGATTCCAAGGATGCCGACAAAGCAGAAAGCAGAAAAGACCTTATCTGCATTGCCATCGGCGCAGTCCTGTTCTTAGCCGGAAAGCTGGCAGAGCAATTCTCTCCCATCGCTTCCCTTGTCCTGTTTATCATTGCTTATCTGGTGTTGGGACTTGAAATTGTACTGACCGCCGTGCGGAATATTTTTAAAGGCAATATATTTGATGAAAACTTTTTGATGAGTATCGCTACCATCGGCGCCTTTATCATAAAAGAGCCTTCCGGTTCCATGGGGGCTTATGCTCCCGAGGCGGTCGGCGTTATGCTCTTCTATCGAATCGGCGAATGGTTTGAGCACAGAGCTGTCTCCAAAAGCCGCAGCCAGATTATGGACGCCCTTGATTTACGCCCCGAGACTGTAGGGCTGGTGCAGGGTGACGAGGTCAACATGATTCCTGCTGCAGAAGCAAATGTCGGCGATATCGTGCTGGTACGCCCCGGCGACCGTATCCCTTTAGACGGCGTGATACTGGAAGGTGAAAGCCGTCTGGATACCTCCCCCGTCACCGGTGAACCCGTTCCCGTGAGCGTTTTGCCGGGAAGCGCCGTACTCTCGGGCTGTATGAACCTTTCCGGCGTACTGAAACTAAAAGTGGAAAAAACGCTCTCCGAATCCATGGTGACGCGCATTTTGGAATCCGTGGAAAATGCAGCGGCAAGCAAGCCTAAGATTGACCGTTTCATCACCCGTTTCTCAAGGATTTACACGCCTTTCGTTGTAATTCTTGCGCTTTGTACCGCCATTATCCCTTCTCTGTTTACAGGCGACTGGGATGCATGGATATATACTGCGCTGACCTTCCTTGTAATCAGTTGTCCCTGTGCCTTGGTGCTCAGCGTACCGCTCGCCTTTTTCTCCGGCATTGGAGCCGGTTCCAGGCAGAGAATTCTGTTTAAGGGCGGCGCTTCTCTGGAAGCATTAAAGAATATAAAGGCGATTATCATGGATAAGACCGGCACCATCACAAAAGGGAATTTTACCCTGCAGCGCATTGTCTGCGCTCCTTCTGCCGGACTTTCCGAATACGAACTGCTGGGACTTGCCGCTTCCTGTGAGGCTGCCTCCACCCACCCCATTGCACAGAGTATTTTAGAAGCCGCAAAAGAAAAAGGAATTCCTGTGGAAAAGAATGGCTCCATCACAGAGATTTCAGGACACGGCATACAGATGCAAATTGCTGATGACATTGTACTTTGCGGCAACAGCAAGTTACTTTCCGAAAAAAATATCGATATATCTGCATATACGCCTTCCGCATACGGCACAGAAGTATTACTTGCCAAAAACGGGCGCTATCTCGGAAGTCTGGTGATTGCCGACACCATCAAGGAAGATGCCGCATCTGCTGTCCGTACACTGAAAAATCAGGGACTTACTACTGTTATGCTGACCGGCGACGCTCTTGAAAGCGCTGAAGCGGTAGCAAAACAAACCGGCGTTGATGAGGTTCATGCAAGACTGCTTCCTGAGGAAAAACTGAGCAGGCTGACCGAAATCAGAAGCCGCCATGGAGCTGTTATGTTTGTGGGAGACGGCATCAACGATGCCCCCGTACTGGCAGGTGCGGATGTGGGCGCCGCTATGGGAAGCGGCGCGGACGCTGCCATCGAGGCCGCCGACGTCGTATTTATGACCTCCTCCATGGAAGCTATTCCCGCCTCCATCAGAATCGCCAAGGCTACCTGCCGTATCGCCGTGCAGAATGTCGTATTTGCACTCATCGTAAAAGTGCTTTTCATGATACTGGGACTTGCGGGCATCTCTTCCATGTGGCTGGCTGTGTTTGCAGACACCGGAGTCGCTATGCTCTGTATCCTGAACTCCATCCGCATTTTATACAAAAAGCAGCAGCCGGCACAATAATCGAATTGTAAAAAAAGCAGAGGTCACTCACTATAAAATGTGAGCGCTTCCTCTGCTTTTGCTGCTTCACGCAATAAAAGCGACGACGTTCTCCTCCGCCTCTGTCACTTCCTTGAGCCATTTCTTTAATTCCGCAAAATTTGCCCATACATACTGGAAAAATTCTTCCTCAGATTCATTGTTCATAACAGGATAAACCTGGTCGGCAATCATATCCTCTATGCAAAAATTCTCCCGAAAGGCGGCTTCGTCCCACGCAGTCAGGGCATCCGCTATCAGCTTTACAATGTCTTTTTCAATCAGCCTTGCCGGACCATACCCCATATCCTCATCGCTTACAGGCTCGCCGCCCAGCACCAGCCAGCTTGCCGGCTCCTTTGTCATGCCCCATACCTCCCCCGTCAGCGTGTAATGGATAGCATGCCACGCCTTATCAACACACAAGAGGCGGTCTTCCTTGCTCTCATCGAATAAAATTTCGCTGCTTCCCTCCTTAAGCTTCTGCACGGTATCGTCATCTGCCCTAAAATAATACCCTATCATACTCATATCGTTTTTCCTCTCCTCTTTTATATGTCGTACCATACAGGCC
>CAMWUP010000195.1 GCA_947177465.1 uncultured Lachnospiraceae bacterium | reverse complement strand
GGATTATACAACATGCACAATGACACTTGCCATATAACGAGTTTCGCAAATGCCTGCTTATTTATGGTAATCGAAAGGAATGTATGGACATGGAAAGAAGAATTCAACCAATAGAAGAAAAACAAAAAAGGGAAGCACTTGATTTTCTGGAAAAGGTATTTACCGAATATCAGGATAAGGCGGAGGGCAGGCTGGTGCGTGCTCTTGTAGAGGAAATACGCAGAAAAAGATTTTATATACCGGAATTGGAGCTGGTGACGCTGGATGCGTCAGATGCAATCATCGGGTATGTGATGTTTTCCGGTTTTTTCTTAGAGGACAAATATGAGGGCGAACTGCTGCTGCTTTCGCCTGCGGCGGTGCGGACGGATTTACAGCGGCAGCATATCTCAAAGGATATGATTGAGTATGGGTTCCGGCAGGCGGAAAAAATGGGTTATACGGCTGTACTTGTGGAAGGAAATCCGAAAAACTATCACGCGAGGGGATTTCAGACAGCAGCGGACTTTGGGATTCTGCCGGGACGCTCGGTACATCTGCCGCATATTGAGTGCCTGATGGTAAAGGAACTGCGGGCAGGCGCGCTTGCACGGATAAAAGGCATTGTAGAATATGATTTTTATGAAACGCTGACATAGATAGTTGTGAAAGGAATGAAACCATGGAACAGGAAACGAAGCAGGTGGAAAAACTACTGGAATTTGATAAGATAAAGGAAAAATGGGCGGAACTGGCGTACACAGCCCGGGCGAAAGAGAAGATACGGGAGGCGGAGCCGTTTTTGTCAGAGAGTACGCTTTTGCATGCGCTGGCGGAAACGACGGAGGCAAGGCTGCTCTTGGAGAAGGGCGGCACGCCGCCGCCGGTATCCTTAAATGGGGTGGAGGAGCTTGTGACTATCGCACAAAAGGAAGGCTGTCTGACTGCGGACGGGCTGGAACAGATAGGGAGTGCGCTGGCGGCGGTAAAAAGGCTGAAGGATTACTTAAACCGCTGCAAGCAGTACGAGGCTTCTCTGCCCTACTACGAGGAAAATTTGGATGAACAGGAATTGCTGGCAGAACAGATACGGCTGCAAATCCGAAACGGCAGGGTGGATGACGAAGCTTCCAGACTGTTAAAATCCCTGCGAAGCGAGATGGAGAGGCTTCACGACAAGGCAAAGGAGAAGGCGGATGCGGTAATGCGCGCCAACAGGGAATGTATGTCCGACAGCTTCAGCACCATGCGGAACGGGCGGCTGTGTATTCCGGTAAAAAAGGAGTATAAGTTTAAAATCGCGGGCAGTGTAATTGACAAGTCCGCTACTGGTAACACCCTCTTTATAGAGCCTGCTTCGGTGGCAAAAATCGGAGGGGAGCTGCAGGCGCTTACCGTTTGGGAGGAAAATGAGGAGCGGAGAATTCTCTTTACTCTGTCTGCGATGGTAGCGGACGCCGCCGAAGTGATGGAGCAGAATATGCGTACCATTGAAAAACTGGATTTTATCTTTTCAAAGGGAAAGCTGAGTATGGAGTATGGAGGAACCTGTCCCCGTATCAATACAGAACGACGGATTGTATTAAAGGATGGGCGGCATCCGCTGATGGACAGGAAGATTTGTGTACCGCTGCAGCTTACCGTTGGCGGCGGGATTAACGGCATCGTGATTACCGGACCCAACACAGGCGGCAAGACGGTCGCCATCAAGACGGCGGCACTGACCTGTATGATGGCACAGTGCGGCTTACATGTGGCATGTGGGGAAGCGGATATCTGCATGAACAGCAATTTTCTCTGCGATATCGGAGATGGGCAGAACCTGTCTGAAAACTTGTCCACTTTTTCCGCACATATTAAAAATGTGCTGGATATTCTGGAGAGAGTGACGCCGCAGAGCCTTGTGGTGATGGATGAGCTTGGCTCGGGAACCGACCCCACAGAAGGGATGGGAATCGCCATCGCCATTTTGGAGGAATTGAAAAAGAGCGGCGCGCTGTTTTTGGTGACGACACATTATCCCGAGGTAAAGCAGTACGCAGAAAGGGAGGAAAAAATGGTAAACGCACGCATGGCGTTTGACAAGGAAAGTCTGAAACCCTTGTACAGGCTGATTATCGGGGAGGCGGGAGAAAGCTGCGCCTTTTACATTGCGGGACGGCTGGGTATGCCGGATTTCATGCTGCGTTGTGCGGCAAAGGCGGCGTACGGGGAAAACGCGCCGGATATGCCAAAGCTTTTACAAAAGCCTTCAGGAGCGGGGGAGCTTGCGAAAACAGCGCCGCGCATCATAGAAAAAAAGAAGAGTACAAGCCGGATGCAGGAGGCAGCAATGCGTTTTCAGTGCGGCGACAGCGTGATGGTGTATCCGGACAAAAAGATAGGAATTGTCTGCCAAAGCGCCAACGAAAAAGGGGTGCTCAGGGTACAGCTTCCAGACAAAAAAATCTGGATTAACCATAAGCGTCTGCGCCTGCATGTGGCTGCAGAAAAGCTATATCCAGAGGATTATGATTTTTCTATTATTTTTGATACTGCGGAGAACAGAAAGCTGCGGCATAAAATGGGAAAACACCATGTAGAAGGAGCGGAAATTGCGATAGAGTAGATGATTGCAAAGCTCAGATTACCGTAACGGTACGTAAGCTGCCAAAATACGGCAGCAAATCATGCGGGCATGACTTTGGAATGAAAAAGAGGAAAGGATAACAATATGGAACTGGTAAAGGCATATAGGGAGAATGAAACGTTAAGGAAGAGTTTTAATGCGCTGGCGGGCAGAACCTTCGGGCTGGATTTTGAGGACTGGTATCAGAACGGTTTCTGGAGGGAGGCGTATATTCCCTATTCCATCGCGGAGAATGGGGAAATTGTGGCAAATGTATCCGTCAATATAACGGACTTTATGTGGAATGGCAGCAAGAAGCATTTTATCCAGCTTGGCACTGTTATGACCGATGAAAAATACCGCAACAGGGGATATGGCAGGCGTCTGTTGGAGGAGGTTCTAAAGGATTATGCCGGCGTGGACGGCGTCTATCTGTTTGCCAACGACAGCGTGCTGGATTTTTATCCGAAATTTGGCTTTGAAAGGGCTTCTGAATACGGTTATGAAAAGGAAATTTCTGCGGACAGGGAGAGGAGCATCCAAAAAATTCCCATGCAGGAGAAACGGGTATGGGACGGATTTGCAAAAATAGTGGAGCAAAGCGTTCCCTGCGGACGTTTTGCCATGACAGGAAACAGCGGGCTGATTCTGTTTTATGTGACAAAATTTATGCAGGAAAATGTATACTACAGCAAAAAGCACAGGGCGTACCTGATTGCAGAGGAGGATGGCGATGAGATTTTTATCCATGCGGTATTTTCCGAAACGCCGGTGGAGCCGTCCGAGGCTGCAAGGAGCTTTGGCGGGGGCAGCAGGAAAATCAGGCTTGGGTTTACGCCGGAACATACAGAGGACTATACCATGAAGGCAGTGAAAGAGGAGGACACAACTTTGTTTCTGAAAGGAGGCGGCTTTCGTCTCTGGCATATGGATAGGCTGATGTTTCCGACGCTTGCCCATGCCTGAGACTGCCGCCTCAACAAGAAGACACTGATGAAATTGTAACCTATTCCCGGTTTTTCAGTACCTCAGCCGGCGTGATTCGTTTTAATTTCCGGACAAGAAATGCGTTAACGGCAAAATACACCGCCATTACGCCCACAAAAACCGCTGCATATAAATACCATGGAAATTTCAGATTCATGCCGACGGCAGTATTGGCAATCATCCAGGGATAAAGCGCATCCATGATTATTTTGGCAAGGGGGATTCCGATAAATGCCCCCGCTGCCACAATCCATGTATTTCCATTTATATATAATTTTCTGATTTCACCGGTACGGAAACCGAATATCTGTACCAGTGAAATGCCGAAGGATGCCCGGTCAATCATAACGCCCATCATAAGATATAAAACCATACAGAAAATAATCACCGCCGCAACGGTCATCATGATTATCAAAGGTTTCATCAAAGAGATGAATACCGAAGCAGAATGTATGATATCATCCCGTGTTGTGATACTGTAAATTCTGCTCTCGTCAATGGTAAGCTCTGTATCGGAAAGCAGCATATTGTAGTAAGCTTCTTCCTGTCCGAATAATTCCCGCATACTGCCGATATCCATGAACACAGCCAGCCCGCCTGCATAATCACAAATTCCCTTTACTGTAAACGTATAATCCATATCTGCTTCACTGTCTGTCAAAATCAATTCATCGCCTATGTGCAGCCCGTATTTCTGCTGCACTGATTTGCTGATGATGAGGCTGTCTATTCCCTGTGCGGGCGCAGTATCATAATACTTATTATCTGCGTCAATTCCAATCACGGAGATGTTGATGGTATATCCCATTGCAGTTTTGGTAAGGGATTTTACATAGCAGGCTTCCCCGCCCCTCGGAACCTCCTCTTCCGGATATTTCAGGGAATACATATACGCAAACTTTGTGCTGTTGATGCTGTCCTTCTGCACATTCCTGCACAGGACAAAGCAATTTAATCCCAGCATAAGCACCAGTAAAGATATAAGCATACCGCACACCACTGTTAAGCCGGTCCGCAGTTCCCTCATTATCTGACGAAGCTGAAAAAGTCTGATGAAGCTCATTTTGCCGAGATTTATATTTCCTGCACTTTTCGTTTTTTGCTCATTGCGTATCAGGGACAGTGCCGTTCGGGAAAGACGGCTGTTGATTACGAGATAATTCACAATAGCCGAAACCACAGGGGGCATTGCAATACTATATATAATCAAATAGACCGGATGGAAGACCTCCAGCTTCGGAATGGAAAAATAGTGGTAGCTGTCTGTCATCTGGGTAGGGATGCCGACTTTGCTGAAACCAAGCAATGCCCCTGCCACACCGCCGATAAAGGTAAGAATGACCGGCAGAGTAATATAGTGAAGCAGCAAATCCTTTTTCTTTACCCCCAGTGCGTACAGTGCGCCGATTACGCTGCTTTCCTGCTG
>CAMWUP010000194.1 GCA_947177465.1 uncultured Lachnospiraceae bacterium | reverse complement strand
TCGGCGGTGTGGCATTTCCACTGTTTCCTGTTCCGCTTGTCAACTTTCTGCTGACCTGTCACTGTCATAGCCTTTTAAGGATTGAGGAAGTCCCTTTTTATTTGTATTTGTTTGTCGCCCCTCCGCACTATCCAACATCACTTGCTACAACCAATCTTACGCCAAATAAAAACTCTTGCAAAGAAGATAAAAACAGCTTATTCTCTTAAGTAGCGTTAAAAGGATGATGAACAGGTTTTGAGGCTGCATGGACAGGGCGGCGGGAGGAGTGGATTATGGTAGTCAGGGTGATAAAGTTTTTTGCGGGGCTGGCGCTGATACAGCTTGGAGTTGCCGGATTTCTGATAGTGGGAATAGGTTCTGACTCTTTTACTGTCTTTACACAGGGATTTTCAAGAGTGCTGCATATTAGTGTGGGCGTAGGGAATTGTCTTCTGACGCTTGTGCTTTTGGGGATTGTATTTTGGCTTGACCGCTCCCAGTTTCGGATAGGGATGGTGCTTGCTGTCGTATTTGCAGGTCTTTTTCTGAACGGTATGACGTTTCTTTTGGAAAAAGTTCTGCCGCAAAACCCTTCCCTTCCTGTGATTGCTTTGGAATTTGCCGTATCGTGTGTGATAGTGGCTTTTGGTTTTCCCATATTAAAGTCGGCGAATCTTGGCGTTGCTCCAAATGATGCGTTCTATCTTGCCATAGCAAAGAAGCTAAAAAAGCCTTATGGACTGGTCAGAGTGTGCGTGGATGCCTTATATCTGGTGCTGGGATTTATCTGTGGAGGAGTTATCGGTATCGGTACGCTCATTTGTGTGGTGGCAATCGGTCCGATGGTGCAGTTCGTGATGACACATCTGGTTAAGCAGGAAGAATCGCAGGTTTCCGGCTTATAAAATGGATACATACTAACAGCACTGCCGGAACAGATTCCGGCAGTGTGTAAGAGAAATAAAAATGTTTTACAGATATGGGATAAGTTCGTCGATTACAGATTGCATGCAGTCGTCCGAAATCCCGAAATCCTTTTGCTTATAATTCCATGTACAACGGGAAATACCAAATTTCTCGAAAGCACTGTTAATGACTTTGTACCATTTAAGCCTGTCCTGAGGCTCTGCATTGTCTATAACGCCGTACTCTCCGCAGTAAAGCGCGGCATCATATTTTTGAGCAGTATCCAAAGCTTTTGCAAACCGTTCTGCAAAATAGGAGGGAGTCACTTCCGTTTCCGGAAAACGCAGCCGGAAAGAGGTATCCATACCCTCGACCCAGTAAGCGCCCTGATGGGTGAAGTTAAGCGGGTCATAACAGTGGAAGGAAAGTACCACCTTGCCGTCATAAGGTGCTGCAATGTCAGGAAGGGCATCGGGACTGTTATTCCAGTATCCGCCGACAACAATCATTGTGTCAGGCGCATACACCCGTATCCGCTTGATGCACTGCAGGATAATATGATTCCAGGTGCTGCTGTAATGCTGTTCTGTAACCTCGTTGAGCAGTTCAAAGGCGATTCTTTTGCCGTAGGAAGCGTAGCGCTGCGCCAGCCTTTCCCAAAGAAGGTAAAATCTTTCCTGAAGTTCATGGTTTTCGAAAAAACCGTTTTCACATTCTCCTTTATCAAAAGAAAAGCCTGCAGTCTTGTGTAAATCAAGGACAAGATTAAGCCCTGCTTCCCCACACCAGTTCAATGCGTTATCGATATAACAGTAACCTTGTTCCAGTTCCCTGCCGTCTGCATCTTCAATCAGATTATAGTCAATAGGCAGCCGCACATGATCGACACCCCACGATGCGATTTTTACAATATCATCTTTTTGGATAAAACTGTCATAATGTTCCTTTGTATGGCAGCACTGGGAAAGCCAGCCGCCGAGGTTTACTCCTCTTTGATAATTCTTCCATTCTTTCATTGTCTTATAATATCCTCCATGTATAAGATTTGATAAAAATTGTAGCATATGTGAAAATAGCAAGAATATCAAAAAAATGCTGTTTATATCAAATTTTTGCTGTTATTTAAAAAAAATCAGGATATAATGCTGTTATGCCATAGTTACAGACGGCGAAGGAGAAAATTTTATGCTGCAGTCAGAAAAAGAACTTACGCAAGAAACGTTTGCAAACAGGGAGCATGCTTTTAAGCACACTTCGTTTGAGCGGGAATTTGCATTTTATAATGACGTGAAAAATGGAGATATTGACAGAGTGATGCAGGCAATGCTTCCTCTGGGAGCTGGTGGGTCAGGCGTGTTGTCAGAGGACCCTATACGCAATATGAAGTATCATTTTATTGTTATGACTGCCCTGATAACACGATTTTGTGTGGAGGGCGGCATGGAAATGGAAACGGCATATACGCTGAGCGACCTGTACATTCAGAAGGTGGACAAATGTGTGGCGGAAAAAGAAATTCATAAGCTGCACAGGGAAGCGGTATTTGACTTTACAAGCCAGATGAACAGGATGAAGCGGAACAGGCGCTATTCCAAAGCTGTTGTTATGGCAATGGATTATATATATGACCATCTTCATTCAAAGATTTCCGAAAGGGATATTGCGGCGCATGTTTCTCTGAGTGTATCGCATCTGTCAAGGCTCTTTCATAGAGAGACGGGAATGACTATCAGCGCGTATATTGCTTTGCAAAGAATTGAAGCGGCAAAGAATATGCTGCAATATTCGGATTATACGGCTGTGGATATTGGCAATTATCTTGCGTTTTATTCCCACAGCCATTTTATCAGTACATTTAAAAAATATACGGGAACCACGCCGGGGGAATTTCGTAAAAAATTTTACCGCTCTAATTGGAATAAAGAGGATAATGGAGAAGGTTGATATCGCGAATTTTCGGTAAATTCCCACAAGAAGTATTCTGAAAAAAAATATACCTTGACAGGCGAGGTATATTGGTTTAATATATACTGCAAGAAAGGAGGAGGAAATATGTCAATTACATCTGACATTCTGCGGGGACATACAGAAGCCATTATTTTATCCCATCTTTTGGAGCAGGACAGTTATGGGTACCAAATTAACAAGGATATCATGAAAAAAACTGACAACAGGTATGAACTGAAGGAAGCGACGCTGTATTCTGCATTCAAGAGGCTGGAGCAGGCAGGTTATATCCGCACTTATTGGGGTGATGAAACCGTGGGCGCCCGACGCCGTTACTATGCTGTCACGGAAAATGGAAGAAAAGCTTATCAAAGCTATAAAAGTGAGTGGGAGGAAGCCAAGACGATAATCGACCAGCTTCTGAAGTGATTACGATAATGCCATATATGGAGGAGTGGAGAGAAAATTATGAATGAGAGAATTAAAAAGTATCTTGACGAACTGTTTGAAAATGCGCCAAAAACGCGAAAGGCAATGGAGCTGAAGGAAGAAATGCTGCAAAACAGCATGGAAAAATATCAGGATCTTTTAAGCGATGGTTATTCAGAGGATGATGCTTATAAAAGTGTGATTGGTTCTATTGGGGATGTAACGGAACTGTTTGAAGACTTGGAAGAGAAAAATCTTTTAAATCTGTCAGAGGCGGACAGAAGAAAAAAGGCGCTGCTTACCTCTGTGGCAGTAGGTCTGTATATTCTGGCGGGCGCTGTGCTGCTGGCGAGTATGGTAATAGAGGAGATGATGGTGGTTCCCAGCAATGTTGAATGTGTTATGATAGGACTATTGCTGGCTGTGATTGTCTGCATAGCGCCTACCTGTATGCTGGTCTATGCATCTAACATGTATCCCGCCTATCAGAAAAAAAAGGAAGATTTGGTAGAAGAATACAAGGAAGCCAAACATTTAAGCAATCGGGATAAGGCTGTCAGGGGTTCCATCAGTACTATTATATGGACATTGGTGGTAATTTTATATTTTACTTTCAGCTTTTCAACCGGAGCATGGCATATAAGCTGGGTGATTTTTCTGATGGGCGGCTGTGTAGAGGCAGTCTGCAGCCTGATTTATAGTCTGCGGAGGAAGGATTGAAAAAATGAAAGCAGTAAAAATCGTTTTGATTACAATACTATGTGGGCTGATAGTATTTTTGGGCGTGGTGCTGGGAGTGGGTGCGCGCCGGGGAACAGGCTTCAACCATGGATTTGGAAAACCATATGAGCTTGCCGGAGAATGGGAAGTACCGGCGGCAGAGATTGAGAGGCTGTACATCGATTACCATATGAATTCCAATGACGTCTACCTGTATGAAGGGACAGGAGAAAACATTGTTATTCGGGAATATGTGACCTTTAAGGAAAGGGAAGAGTGGTTTTCAACCATAGAAGAGGATGGGGACAGACTGATTGTTAAGGGAAGGAGGCGTCATTTCGGTTTCTTTTCAACAGGCGGTTTTAATAGCGGCGCATATATAGAAATTTATCTGCCGTCCGGTCTTTTGCAGGAAATCGATATTGTGACGACCAGCGGTGAAATCTGCGTGGAGAGGGAGTTTGCAGGCTGTGAAAGCTTTTCGGTTGAAAGCAGCAGCGGCGATATCCGTGTGCAGAGAGTGGAAGCAGAAAAAATTACGGCGGGTGCAAGCAGTGGCGATATCGTATTTCATCAGATAGTGGGTGATGCGGCAATTGCCACCAGCAGCGGGGAGATTACGGTTAGGCAGATAGAGGGCAATGCCGCGGTCTCTGCGAGCAGCGGAGATGTGACACTCTATCAGGTGGAAGGTGATGCTGCGGTTTCTACCAGCAGTGGAGAAATTCAGGTTTTGGGTGGAGCCGGTTCACGAAATCTCAGTGCTTCATCAGGCTCAATCAGGCTGGCGGATATGGATGGCATATTTAATTTGCATACCACTAGCGGCGAAATCTATGTGGAAAACGGAAGCGGATACGGGGAAGCGAGGGCGAGCAGCGGAGATATCGATATCCGGCTGGTGGAGATGAACGGCAGCCTGGACATTCATACCACCAGTGGCGAGGTCAGCATATATATCCCGACGGAAGTTTCTTTTAGTTTTGTATTTGATTCGGCCAGCGGGGAATGTGTTACCT
>CAMWUP010000193.1 GCA_947177465.1 uncultured Lachnospiraceae bacterium | reverse complement strand
TTCCTCCGCTATTCCTACGTCATAAAAACGGTCCGGATACTTATTGTGAAAGCGCTTCAGACCCGTTCCGTCCGGCATCGCCGCCGTAATCGCCACCACTTTTTCATTGCGCTGTCCCAGTTTACACATGACAGTGGAAAAAATATCCGTGTAATTGGGCGTATTTCGCGGATTCGTGGGAAGCCCCGTCTCAATTTCAAAGGGCTCTGCGCCGTGAAATCTTGCAGGATGGCGTTCAGCAGGCGCGTAGCCCTTACCCTTGTCCGTCATCACATGCACCATGACCGCACCCTTTACCCTGCGCGCCTCGCCAATCACCTTTACCATGGCGTTTATGTTATGTCCGTTTACAGGTCCTAAATATGTAATGCCCATATCCTCAAAAAGCATACCCGGAATGACAAGCTGCTTCACACCGCTTTTCACTTTCCTGATTGTTTTAATCACGGAATTGCCCTTTGCCGTGCCGCGCAGGGCATTGTAGATTCCCAGCTTTAAATCAAGATAGCTGTCCGCCGTCCGGATATTGTTGAGGTAGCGTGACATACCGCCCACATTCTCGGAAATGGACATATTGTTATCATTTAACACAATAATAAAGTTCGTCTCCAGCTTCGAAGCGTTGTTTAACGCCTCATACGCCATGCCGCCCGTCAGTGAGCCGTCTCCGATTACGGCGATAATGGTGTTGTTTTCTCCCTTTAAATCCCGAGCCTTCACCATACCCAGCCCCGCCGATATGGAGGTGGAGCTGTGCCCTGTATCGAAACAGTCGCACGGGCTTTCCTTCCGTTTCGGGAAGCCGCTCATACCATGGAATTTGCGAAGGGATTCAAAACCGTCCCGCCTGCCTGTCAAAAGCTTGTGCGTATAGGACTGATGCCCCACATCCCATATGATTTTGTCCTTGGGAAGTTCAAGGGCAATATGCAGCGCCATCGTCAACTCCACTGCGCCCAGATTAGAGCCTAAATGTCCGCCCGTCACACTGATTTTTTCGATCAGAAACTGCCTGATTTCCTCCGCGAGAGCGTCGTATTCCGACTTATCGATGTATTTGATATCATTTTCTTTCTGTATCTGCTCCAGCAATACGCTCACCTCTGTCTTTCACGAAAAAACACTGCCTGTTTTCTCCTGCCTGCATCCTGCCATATCACATGAAGCCTCACGCAAATTCCTCCAGCACGCCCTCGCCGTTCAACTGCATTACCTGCTTCTCCACCTTATCGATGTCCGCATTGCACTTCTTTAAAAGCTCCATACCCTCTTTATAAATACGGAAGGACTCTTCCAACGAGATATCCTCCGATTCCAGTCTGGTAACCGTTTCCTCTAATTTAGCAAATTTTTCCTCTAGGGTCATATTCTCTCCTTCTTTGCCTTCATGGGGCTTAATTTATCCTTCACCTGCGCCAGCACCCTGCCGTCCGATACATTGATGGTAAGCATATCCCCGGGATGCACCTGCGAAAGCTTTTTTAACGCCCTGCCGTCCTTGTCTTCCACGTAAGAGTATCCCTGATTCAGCTTCGCCAGCGGGGAAAGCCCCTTAAACTTCTCCACATAGAGCGCAAATCTGTGGCGGCTGTCCTTCAGCTTTTCTTCCATCAGCCGCTGCAAATCCTCCTCCGCCTTTAATGTCCTAAGACGCTTATCCCGAATCCGGCTCTCAGGGCTTTGCAGCCGGTAACGCAGGGAAAGGTTTTCCGCCCTCTGCCGCCTTGCGGAAAGCACGGCGCCCATCCGCACCGCAAGCCGTTCCCTGTAATTGCTCAAAGAAAGCACAAATTGGTTGTAATCAAAAACAGCAAGCTCCGCCGCCGCCGAAGGCGTGGGAGCACGCAAATCTGCCACATAATCAATAATCGTATGGTCGGTTTCATGTCCGACTGCTGAAATAATGGGAACCTCACAGTCGAATACCGCCTGCGCTACAATTTCCTCATTAAATGCCCACAAATCCTCTAGGGAACCGCCGCCGCGCCCCACTATCATGATGTCCACGCCCTGCGCCTCCAGTGCGCGGATGCCGTTTACAATGCTCTGCGCCGCTGTATCTCCCTGCACAATGGCAGGATATAAAATAATCCGGATGTAAGGATTACGTCTTTTCGCTACATTGATAATATCCCTGACTGCCGCTCCGGTAGGAGCCGTCACAACGCCAAGCGTCTTAAAATATTCCGGAATGGGACGCTTGTACTGTGCGGCAAACATCCCCCGCTCTGCAAGCTCATTTTTCAGCGCCTCAAATCTCTCATAAAGATAGCCGGCGCCCTCCTGCACAATCTGCTTTGCATAAAGCTGGTATCTGCCATCCCTCTCATACACATCCACCATGCCGCCCACGACTACCTGCAGTCCGTTTTCCAGCCGGAATTTCAACCCGCTTCGACTCCCCGCAAACATCACGCAGGCGATGGCGCCTTTTTCATCCTTTAACGTAAAATAAATATGTCCAGTAGAATGGTATTTGCAGTTGCTCACTTCCCCTCTCACAAAAAGCGACTGCAGCATAAAATCCTGCGTGAACATATTTTTAATATAGGCATTTACCTGTGCCACTGTATATACATTCTGCATGGTAGTCCTCATTTCCACGACGCCTGCGGCCTGCACTATGCAAATTTTGCCAGAACTGCGTTCACAAAAGCGCCGGAGCCGTCCTGCCCGAACTTTTTGGCAAGCTCGACCGCTTCGTTAATCGCCACGCTGACCGGCACGTCCTCGTCATACTGCATCTCATAGAGCGCAAGCCTAAGCACGGTCAAGTCCACCTTGCCCATGCGTTTCAGATTCCAGTTTTCCGCCTTTTTTTCAAGCTGTACGTCGATATCGGACAGCTTTTCCGCAATTTTATTGTATTTTGCTTCTATATAAGCAGCTTCCTCAGGGGTTCTCTTTACTTCGTCGTCTTCAAAAAACAACTGCATCTGCTCCGGCATATCCTGCGGTGTGTTAAATTCAATGCGAAACAGCAAAAGAAAAATCTGCTCTCTCAGCTCTCTTCTTCCCATATGGTTATCCATTCTGCCGCATGCTGCGGCAAGTTTTTATTGTTTATTCTTTTGCATGTTGACACCGGCAATGCGGATATTGACATCCATCACATGAAGGCCGGTCATGTTTTCGATTGCAGCCTTTACCTTAGCCTGCACCTTCTGGCAGACCGCCGGAATATTGTAGCCGTACTCCACGGTCATGGACAAATCAACCTTTACATTCTGCTCTGCAATATCGACCTTTACGCCCTTTGTCATATTTTTTACACCGACCCTGCTCATCAGTTCTCCGGTCATATTGCCTGCCATAGCGGATACGCCGTCCACCTCCCGCGCAGCAAGGCTTGCAATCATGGACACCACATCATCCGCTATCTGGACAGCGCCGACGCTCTCATTATCCTGTAAAACGTATATATTTTTATCTTCCATATTTGAAAACCTCCGAAAATTATTTTCCTTTTGATGATTATAACACACCCATCATTCGTTCACAAGCCAAAAAGTCAAGGACAGCTTATCGGGAGAAGGGACATAGGTAACCGGTTCATCAGAGGATTCCTGGTAGCGGAATATCTCCTGATTCTCAATCAGCCTCTCCATAAAAACGGCATAAACTTCTTCACTGGTGCACTTCAGCGTAACGCTTGTCCGGTTTTCCGCATAGGCACGGCTGAAAAATGCCGCAACCGCCTCTTCTTCATAGCTGTCAAAACAGGCATCCTCCATCACATAGTAATTGGCGGCTGTCGCCGTACACTCCGGCAGGAGCGCCGGATTGTCCGGCTCATGGGTTTTTAACAGCTCCTGCGTCGTGATGCAGAGATAGTCATAATTGACGAAAGAAGCAAAGCCCTCGTTCTCTTCCCCGTCATGAGAACGGTACGAGGCGTCTCCCCATGTCACATCCAGATAGTAGCTGTCTCCATCCACCCATACCAGATTCCATGCGTGCCGCTCTCCGCCGCGGACATTTCCCACCACCAGGGCAGAAGCAATGCCAAGCTTGTCGAAGAGATACTGCGCCGCCTTCGCATAGCCCTGACAAACAGACTCTCCGCCTACAAACACGGAGCAGATATTCTGGTTCTCAGGGGCATCCCTGTTATAGTCCGTGTGCAGCACCAAATATTCATAGACATACTTTACCTTTTCATATTCAGACGCCTCGCCGCTTATGCCGGCAAGACATTTCTCCACTGCCGCATCAATCAATTCCTGCTGATGCTTCCGCTCTGCGGCGCTCATGGTATAATCGCCCTCAAAACTGATTTTTACGATTTCCTCACCTCTTGTATAGGTGGTATAACGATAACCCTTCACAAAAAACAACTCCGGATGGTCGTTCATAACGCATTGGAAAATCTTATCTATCTCCTGCTCTGCCACCGTCCCGTATCCCTGCGGGGATAATGCCGCACCTGTATACATGCCCGTCATAATGGCGTACATGTCCGCATACCATACCTGCTCCCCCTCAGACAGTGTATTATAAAAGAAACGGCCGCTATGGTCTTCCCCGGGAAGCAGGACAGCTTCTTCCCCGTCGTCTGCCTCACCATTCTCTGTAATATCCGCCTCCTGCGTATACAGGCTTTCCATCGCCTGCATATCCTGTTTGGTACCCTCTGCGGCTGCATTGGAATAAGAACCGGCTTTCTCGTCCTGCGTATCTTTCGGTATGGCACATGCAGCAAGTAAAAGCACTGCAAGCAAAGCCATCGGTACCGCATGTATTCCCCTTTGTACCAGTCTGCGAAATTTTTTCAACTCTTCTCCTTTTTACCTTTAACCTTAATTCCTGCCAAATTCCGAGAGCACAAGACCTTCGTTCCGCTCCACCGTCATGCCCACGCTCCACGCGTTGACAAAGAGCAGCAGCGGATTCCCCTTCAAATCCTGAATCTTTTTCATATCCGAGGTACCCGTCAGCTTGTTCATGTCGATATCTTTGTTTTCAATCCACCGGATATGCTCATAGGGCAGCGGCTCCAAACGGATTTCTACATTA
>CAMWUP010000192.1 GCA_947177465.1 uncultured Lachnospiraceae bacterium | reverse complement strand
GATTTTCACCGCAATCATATCAAAAACATAGGTAACTGCCTGCAGAATATTTCCTCCTGTGGAAAAGCAGTACACGCACATACCTGCCAAAATTCCCAGAAAAAGAGAGGAATATACCTCTTTGCTAATCAAAGCCAGCGTAATCGCAATCAGCGGCGGCAAAAGAGATAACCACCCCGCCTCTATCATCTCCAGACTCATATACATATCTCCTCGTAATTTAACTGCTGACTCACAAACGTCCTATGGGAGACGGCGCATATTACCACGCACCATCTCCCACAGGACTAACCATTTATAAATACTTCTTCAATAAATCTACCTTATCCAGTTTCTCCCAGGGCAAATCCAAATCGTTTCTGCCGAAATGTCCGTATG
The DNA here is from genome assembly GCA_947177465.1 of uncultured Lachnospiraceae bacterium. Lineage (GTDB taxonomy): Bacteria > Bacillota > Clostridia > Lachnospirales > Lachnospiraceae > Acetatifactor. The sequence continues at coordinate 4,640 of CAMWUP010000192.1, read as the reverse complement.
CGGCTGTCTGCTTGTAGATAGGGCGGCGTAAATCCAGCATTTTGATGATTCCTGCCGGACGCAAATCAAAGTTTTCACGCACAATCTTCACAAGCTCTAACTCGGACAGCCGGCCTGTGCCAAAGGTTTCCACACGCACGGAGGTCGGTCTTGCCACGCCGATTGCATAGGAAAGCTGAATTTCACATTTGTCTGCCAGACCTGCCGCCACAATATTTTTTGCAACATAACGTGCTGCGTAAGCTGCGGAGCGGTCTACCTTCGTGCAGTCCTTGCCGGAGAATGCGCCGCCGCCGTGACGCGCATAGCCGCCGTAGGTGTCAACGATAATCTTACGTCCGGTAAGCCCTGCGTCGCCGTGCGGTCCGCCGATAACGAAACGTCCTGTGGGATTGATAAAATATTTGGTATCCTCATCAAGAAGCTCTGCAGGCAGCACTTCGTCAAATACATATTTTTTAATGTCTGCATGAATCTGCTCCTGTGTTACATTCGGGTCATGCTGGGTAGAAAGTACCACTGCCTCCAGTCTGACCGGCTTTCCGTTTTCATCATATTCAACGGAAACCTGACTCTTGCCGTCAGGACGCAGATACGATAACGTGCCGTCCTTACGCACCTTGGTAAGCTGTCTGGTAAGCTTATGTGCAAGCGAAATCGGATACGGCATGTATTCATCTGTTTCATTGGTTGCGTAGCCAAACATCATGCCCTGATCGCCGGCGCCGATTGCCTCCAGCTCTTCGTTGGTCATAGTTGCTTCCCTTGCCTCCAAAGCCTTGTCAACGCCCATTGCAATATCGGCGGACTGCTCGTCGATGGCAACCATAACGGCACAGGTATTGCCGTCAAAGCCATATTCGGATTTATCGTAACCGATTTCCTTTACAGTGTCTCTTACAAGCTTGGGGATATCCACATATGCCGTGGTGGTAATCTCACCCGTAACCAGCACAAAGCCTGTGCAGCTTGCCGTCTCACACGCCACGCGGCTCATGGGATCCTGCTCCATCAGTGCATCCAGAATCGCATCGGAAACGGCGTCGCATACCTTATCGGGATGTCCTTCCGTCACAGATTCCGATGTAAACAACAATTTTTCTTTTTCCATTTTGTCCTCTCTTTCCGCCGTCATAACGGCTGTATGTCTATCTCTTCCTCTTCATAAGTCTAAGCAGACAGCCTTTTTCTGCTTACAGGCAAAAGCCGGAATTGTGATTTGCACGGCAACCGGCGCTTTCCCAGTAAACAGACAGCATGCTATTGTCACGAAAAAAGGTCCGCTTGCAATAAGCGGACCCGATACGTCAATCGTTACATCCACTTATTGTTCGACCTGTACTCTGACAGGAATAATCGCTCAGGGGGGCACCTTCCGCTATGCGGGGTTGCCGTGGCTTCACAGATCCTATGTATCTCCACCACTCTGAATAAGGGAAATATATTTAATTTTCTTGCCTACATACACAATACTCTTACTGTGCGGCTTTGTCAACCTGTTTTTAATCGGAATTTCTGTATATCTCTGTCGGAGTTCACCTTCTCAATCTGTGCGCCGAGTGACTGCAGCTTTAAGTGAAAATCCTCATAGCCGCGCTCTATATAGTGAATCTCCTCCACCGTAGAAAACCCTTCCGCTGCCAGCGCCGCCATAACAAGCGCCGCGCCTGCCCGTAAATCCGGCGCGTTGATTCTGGCGCCTGTATACTTTGACACACCGTTTACAATGGCGGTATTGCTCTCCACCTTAATGTCCGCGCCCATCCTTGTCAGCTCGTCCACATATTTGAAACGGTTTTCAAAGATACTCTCCGTCACAATGCTGGTGCCTCTTGACAGTGCCAGTGCAACCGTAATCTGCGGCTGCATGTCCGTGGGAAAACCGGGATAGGGAAGCGTCTTTACCTGTGTCGGCCTTAAGGGCTTTGCCGCAACGACACGAACCGCATCGTCAGACTCTTCGATTTCACAGCCAATCTCCAGAAGCTTTGCCGTGATGGACTCCAAATGCTTGGGTATTACATTTTTTACGGTGATATCGCCCTTGGTAATCGCCGCCGCAAACATGAATGTACCTGCCTCAATCTGGTCCGGTATGATGGCATAATCTGTTCCATGCAGACCGGCAACGCCCCTGATACGAATCACATCCGTTCCCGCGCCCTTGATATTGGCGCCCATACTGTTTAAAAAGTTGGCTAAATCTACCACATGCGGTTCCTTTGCAGCGTTCTCGATAATCGTCATTCCCTCTGCCAACGCAGCCACCATCATAATGTTGATGGTAGCGCCAACGGACACCACGTCCATATAGATATGATTTCCCTTAAGTCTCTCCGCACGCGCTTTAATCAATCCATATTCAATTTTTACCTCCGCACCCAATGCGCGGAACCCCTTTAAGTGCTGGTCAATCGCACGACAGCCGATATCACATCCGCCCGGCAGCGCTACCTCAGCACTTTTATATTTTGCAAGCATCGCACCCAGAAAATAGTAGGACGCCCTGATTTTTCGAATATTATTCCCATCTACCACCAAATTGTTTATTTGGGCGGCATTGATGGTTACCTTATGCCTTCCGCTGCGGTTGACCAGTACGCCGATATCCTGCATCGCTTCAAGCAGCACATTGGTATCCCGCACATCCGGAAGATTTTCTATATGAACGGTCTCATCAGTCATAACCGAAGCCGCAATAATAGGAAGCGCCGCATTTTTGGCGCCTCCTATTTCCACTTCACCAACCAATGGATTTCCGCCCTGAATTGCGTATTGTTCCATTCTTTCCTCTTTCCGCATACCGCAGGAGGTTCCTGCGATGCTGCACCAATTTCCCCGACAATTCACCCCTGAAAGACTTTAATATGCAATTACTTATTTTTACCATTATATAACTATCTGACGAGTTTGTAAATACGAATACCTGTTCGACACTTCCTGCTAATCCAAATAGTTAAGCGGATTGACCTGCGTTCCGTTAATCAGTATCTCAAAATGCAGATGCGGTCCCGAGCTTACGCCGGTGTTGCCGGAAAGCGCAATCCTCTGTCCTTGGGATACCGTCTGTCCTACCGATACAAGCACCTTGCTTAAGTGCGCATAACGGGTCTGCTTGCCGTCCGGATGATTGATGTAGACGCAGTAGCCGTAACCGGTGCTCCATCCTGCCTTGACAACCGTACCGCCGCAGGAAGCAACTACCGCCGTTCCGGTAGGAACCGCCCAGTCCACGCCCTTGTGATAGGTACTTGCGCCCTTGACGGGAGCGCTTCGTCTGCCGAAGCCGGAGGTCTGTTTGCCGCCGGAGATAGGTCTGATGTAGCTCGGCGGAATTATGGTTCCCCTCTCTACAATCTTAGCCACTGCCTCATACTCTACCACTTCTTTTAAGATTTCTCTGCCCGTCTCCTGGTCGTTGCGGTAGGAAACAAGCGCCACCACCCTCCGAAAGCCCGCGGAAGGCTCCTGAATGGTTCTGGTCTGCGTCGTATACCAGTCGTCCCTGTCTCTATAAATGATAGGTGCGTCATAAATTTCTTCGTAATACATTGTCTCCTGCCTGTCCACAGAAAGCTCAGGCTCCGGTATGGTAATAATAAGCTCCTGCCCCACACGAATAGTCGTGCTCGTGCTTTCCAGAGCATCATTCATAGCCACAATCTGGTCCATGGGGATATTGACCTTGATGGCAATTTCCGAGAGGGTGTCGCCGGAGACAACCTCATATACGGCATTGACCTCCTGCTCCTTGATAACCTCTTCAATCGCCTGCTCGAGCGGAGTAAGCTGCGCCACATCCAGATAGGCTTCCACAATTTCCACCTCTTCTGCAAAGTTCATACCGGCAAGCCCCAGCTCATAATCGTCGAAATCCTTTTCCCCGTCAGGCTCCACATCCGTGAGAACCTCGCCGAAATCTGCCTCGACACCGCCCTTTATCTCGGGAATGTCGTCTGCAGACTGCTCTTTTTCTCCTTCCTCCGATGTGTCAGTTATCACGGCTGTCAGAACATCAAATTCTCTGCTGTTTTCATGTATCAGTTCCACCTGATACTTACCTTCCGTATCATACTGGTCAACCGCAGTCTGCAAAAGCTCCACTACCTGCTCCCTGCTCGCCAGATTGACCATATAATTGTTTACTTTTACGACGTAAGAGCGATGCATGGTTTCCCTGATGTTTGACGCCAGCACCTCGCGCATACGGCGCTTTATCTCCTGTATGTCGTCCACCTTGCCCCAGAGCACGGCTGCACTTTCCAGATTCATATCCACATCCATAAACACCATCTCGTCCGAATCTGAAACCAGCTCGCGCCTTACCGCCTGTAAAAGCTCCTCCGCCTGTGCTTCCTCCCCGACTACCCCTACGTTTTCACCGTTTAAATAAATGGTAAACATATTGTCCTCCGGTTCTTCCCATTTAGAATAGGAGGGCAAAAAGAGTGCTGCTACAAAAAGTATGCCCGCAGCCAATTTCATATATGTATATCTCAGTCTTTTATGATGTATGGTAATTATTCTCAACATAATTCTCTATGATTCTCTCTTTTAGTTCACAATTTTGTAACAATCGACAAATCCATTCTAACAGCATTTTTTTTAGTTGTAAAGAAATTGTTGATGCAGATATAATA
>CAMWUP010000191.1 GCA_947177465.1 uncultured Lachnospiraceae bacterium | reverse complement strand
TTTTTAACCTTATGGGAAACTGCTGCAGCTTTGGGCTGGATAGATACCTTTTTTTTCTCCAGTCCCTCAAAAGTTGTCCTCTGCTTCTTTGAACTGGTGACAAAAAGAGCTCTGTTTCTGCACATCGGTATCACCCTTGCCGAAACGCTAATCAGCTTTTTTCTGGTTATTCTTATCGGCATGGCGGCAGCAACTCTGCTATGGTATTCTTCCGGCGTATCAGAAATAGCGGAACCATACCTTGTCATCTTAAACAGCCTGCCGAAATCCGCGCTTGCGCCTCTTTTTATTGTATGGCTCGGCACCGGTACCACCACCATTATTGTCGCCGGCGCCTCTGTTGCCATATTTGGCTCCATTATAAGCCTGTATACAGGCTTCAAGCAGGTTGACAGTGAAAAAATTACTTTGATTTATACACTGGGCGGCAGCAAATGGAACGCTTTCTTTAAAGTGATTCTTCCGGGCAGTATTCCCACCATTCTGAGCACGATGAAAGTAAATATCGGTCTCGCCCTTGTTGGCGTCATCATTGGTGAATTTCTCGCCGCAAGAAGGGGACTCGGGTACCTGATTATTTACGGCTCACAGGTTTTCCAAATGCATATGGTGATTACCTCCATCATTCTGCTCTGCATCATCGCCATGGGACTGTACCAGATTATCCAGTGGGGTGAACATTATTACAAGAAAAAAATGTAACTGCTTTTTTCCATGTAAAAACCGGACTCATAAAACATGAGCCCGGCTACATACATCAACTTAATCTGCCCATCCCTGCCATTCTACCCATCCATCATCATAGGAAAAATGCTCAAGAGACAGTCCTCGTACTTCTCCCCATTGATCCAGATTTACCGCAAAAACCACTACCTCTTCATAATCGTCTAAATCTGCATCACAGAACCAAGTATCCCTTACCTCATAGTCCAGCATTGCTCTCCACTCACCGTTTTCCTTGCAGAAACCGATATCCAGCCATGCATTGTTATAGGTTCCGTCATACATATCTGCCGGAGATTGTCCGGTATACTCCGCAAAGCTTGTATACTCGTTGTTTTCACCCCTGAACAGTTCCCATGCGGCATAACCTGGTTCCACATAATATAGCTCCTTGTAATCCTCCAATGTCATGCCGATTTCAAGTCCTCTGTTGGTGAAATAAAGGTCTTCTGACGTCGCATAATCTGCATCCGCGTAGGAAAGTATCTGGCTTCCATTCGCATACACGATAAAAGCATGATTCAAAGAAACCTCAATCCGGTCAGTTCCGTTGCTGAAATACAAATCCGCATCCGTAAACTCTTCTCTATTTCCGGTATAACCGAAATCGTCGTCTCCGTTTCCGTCATTGCCGCTGTCAGAACCGTCGTCCCATGCCTGCCATTCTACCCAGCCTTCGTCATAGGAAAAATGTTCAAGAGAAAGACCGATTACCTCTCCCCATTCATCAAAGTTAACAGCAAATATCACTACTTCTTCATAGTCATACAGTGGTGCGTCACAGAACCAGGTTTCTTTGATTTCAATGTCTGTCAAAGCTCTCCACTCGCCGTTTTCTTTGCTGAAACCGATATCCAGCCACACATTTTTGTAATTATTATACATATCTGCCGGAGACTGTCCGGTATACTCTGCAAAGCTTGTGTATTCATTGTTTTCGCCGCTGTACAGCTCCCATGCGGAATAGCCCGGCTCTACCTCATAAAGCGTCCGATAATCTTCCAGAGAATCACCAAGCTTTAATCCCCTGTCCGTTGCATATTCTCCATATTCTTCGTAAGAAGCATCCGCATAAGACGTATAGTAGGTACCGCTGGGACGTACTATTAATGCATGGTTCAGTTCAACTGTAAGCTCATAAGTACCATCCCTGAATATCAAATCGGTATCTGCAAAGCCCTTCTGATTCATTGCCGCCAGCGTATCTTCATATTCACTGATTTTCTTTTTAATCGTCTTACTCTTTGCCTGATCGTCTGCACTTTGTAGAATTGCAATTGCCTCTTCATAGTTTTCATCGTTCGCATAGCGTTCTGCCCACTTAATATAAGTATCAGGCAGCCCGTCAATCGCTTCGCTGGTCTCCGGATTCTTTTCCAGTAGCTCCAGATACGCTGCAACTGCTTCCTCATAAGAACCGTCCGCTATATAATTTGCAGCCGTTTCAAGCTGATTCTGCAATTTCTTTTCCTGTGAGCTTTTGTTGATAAACAAAAATGCCGCAGCACCGATACCCACAAGCACCAGAACAATCATAATGCCCAAAATTGCTTTTACAGCGCCATTTCCCTTCTTCTGTGACGGATTTGCAGGAGGCACTGCCGAGTAAGGCATAGGAGGTATCTGTCCATTTATGGGCGGTATCTGCCCACCCTGCATTGGCATCTGACCCGCCATGGACGGCATCTGCCCGTTCTGCATAGGGGACTGTCCCGCCATCGGCGGCATCTGTCCGCTCTGCTGGGGCGCCTGCCCTGCCATCGGCGGCATCTGACCCATCTGCCCGGGGGATACATTGGTCTGCGCTGCCTGCGGCACCTGCACAGGAGGTACATTAGCCTGCACTACATTTGGCATTTGCACGGACGCTGTTCCCACGGCCTGTCCTGCCATCCATGACTGCTCCACTACCTTGGGCTGGGAATCCATCCAAGGCTGTTCTTGAGCCTTTGGCTGTTCTGCCGTTTCAGGCTGTCCCAGAGCCCCGGGCTGCACAGATACTTCGGGCTGCCCTGATATCTCCGGCGGTCCACTCTGCAAGGAAGGTGCTGCTTCCGGAACTGCTTCTGCATTATCATTGACTGGCGCCGCATTATCCGCCTGCAAAGGCGTTTCCATCATAGCACCGCAATAACTGCAGAATTTCACCCCCTCCTCGTTTTCTCTTCCACACTTTGTACAATACATTCTTTCTCCTCCTATCAAAATTTTCTTATTTTACCATAAAATAAAAAACCCGAAACACCGCTGTAAGCGGTTTTCGGGGAAATAAGAAGAGCTGAAAAAGGGACTTGAACCCTCGACCCCTTCATTACGAGTGAAGTGCTCTACCAACTGAGCTATTTCAGCACGTGACCTTTATCAGTCACAACATTAATTATTATAATCAATAACCCCCGAAAATGCAACTATATTTTTTAAAATATTTATGAATTCTTCTGATGGATATCCAACTGCGGAAACGGAATGGAGATTCCAGCCTTATCAAGCGTATACTTTGTCTCTTCTGTCAATCTCCACTTGGCTTCCCAGTAATCCTCCTGCTTTACCCAACAGCGGATTCCCAGACGGATGCTGGACTCAGACAGCTCGTCCACGAAAACACGCATATCCATATCCTTTAAAGCTGCGGTATCTGCCTGCAGCATACCAACAAGAGCTTCTCTCGCCTGCTTTATGGAGGAATCATAAGCAATTCCCACATAGATATCCAGTCTTCTGGTTGCAGCCTCCGTCACATTTGTCATGCTGGTATTTGCCAGCGTACCGTTTGGCAGCACGATAATACGGTTGTCCGGTGTCGTAAGCTTAGTATAGAAAAGCTGTATTTCTGCAACCGTCCCTTCATTCCCACTGCTGTCCTCTTTAATGTAATCGCCCACCTTGAAGGGCTTTAACAGCAGAATCAGAACGCCTCCCGCAAAGTTAGAGAGACTTCCCTGAATGGCAAGCCCCACCGCCACACCGACAGAACCGAGCAGTGCTACGATGCTAGCCGCGTCCACTCCAAAACCGGAAGCTATCATAAAAATCAAAATCACATACAGGACTGCCTTTATCAGGGAATCTAAAAACTGAATGACGCCCACATCCGCTTTTGCACGCTGTAACGACTTCTTTAGAAACCGCCTCAGAAGCTTAATCACCTGCATGCCAATCAAAAACACCACAGCCGACAACAATATCCTGATTCCCAGATTCATTGCTTTCTCAGGCAGCCCTTGCAGAAATTCTTCCATTATAATTTACTCCCATATTACTTTTTTCTGCCACCCTGCTTTGCTTTCTTTTTTCCTGCAGGTACTTTTTTCTTTGTCTCGCCGACAGTCTCCGGTGTGTAGGCCAAAATACTCACCGACAAGGGCGCCAGATTGACATTGATGGAGTACGGCTTATCGTCCCATTCCTTTGCCGCTGCCTTTTTCACACGGCTGTTTACCACTCCGGTACCGCCGAATTTTACGGCATCCGTATTTAAAATTTCCTTATAACTGCCCGCATAAGGCACGCCTGCCTGCAGCTTTATGGGAGCACCGGAGAAATTGGCGATAACCAAAAGTGCATCCTCTCGTTTTTTTCCTTTTCGCAGGAATGTCAGGTAACATTCGTTTGCTGCAATACAATTCAGCCATTCAAAGCCTTCCGGACGATTATCCAGCTCATACAATGCCGGCTGCGTTCTGTAAAGACGGTTTAATTCTTTGACAAGCTCCTGTACGCCTCTGTGATCCGGATAGTCAAGCAGCTCCCATTCCACCCGTCTGCCTTCGTTCCATTCGTCAAACTCCGCAATGTCCTGCCCCATAAAGAGAAGCTTTTTGCCCGGATGGGTCATCATGTAAGCATAGCTTAAGCGAAGTCCCGCGAATTTCTGTTCCCGCTCACCCGGCATTTTTCCAATCATGGATGCCTTGCCATGTACCACCTCATCGTGAGAGAATACCAGCATGAAATTTTCACTGTAGGTATATATCATGCTGAAGGTCAGCTCACTGTGATGGTGGCTTCTGAAATACGGGTCAAAGCGGATATAGCGCAGATAGTCATTCATCCATCCCATATTCCATTTTATATCAAATCCAAGTCCGCCCTCGTCCAAATTGCCGGTAATCATCGGCCATGCGGTGCTCTCTTCGGCAATACTCAGCACGCCCGGATTCCTTTTTTTCAAGATGGAGTTGACATGCTTGATAAACTCGATTGCTTCCAGGTTTTCATTACCGCCGTAAATATTGGCAACCCACTCTCCGTCATTCTTTCCATAATCCAGATAAAGCATGGAAGCCACCGCATCCATACGCAGACCGTCGGCATGAAACTTCTCCACCCAGAACAGCGCGTTTGCAATCAGGTAATTCTTTACCTC
>CAMWUP010000190.1 GCA_947177465.1 uncultured Lachnospiraceae bacterium | reverse complement strand
ACTTATCTGCAGGCGATGATTTTGCAGAAGACGGGGCAGAAGATACTGTCCCAAATCCGGCTGGATGTGTTTACCCACATTGAGAAGCTCAGCCACGAGCAGTTAAACAATATTCCCGTGGGCAAGCTGGTGACGAGAGTGTCAAATGACCCTGATGCCATTTCCTATATGTTCACCAATATTCTGGTGACATTGGCGAAGAACTCCATGGTCATCGTAGGTGTGCTGGGAGCCATGCTTCTGCTGAATTACGCGCTTACTCTGATGGTACTGTGCTTTGTGCCTTTTGTAGTGCTGTTTACCGTGATTTTCAGGAAGTTTTCCCGCAAGGTGCACCGTCAGGTCAACAACGCTACCACGGACCTCAACACTTACCTGTCTGAAAACTTGTCCGGTATGAAAATTACACAGATTTTCAACAGAGAAGAGCAGAAAATGAACGATTTTTTAAGCCGCAGCCGTAATCTGCAGAAGGCAAAGCTTAACCGGATGTTTGTCTTTGGTATTTTTCAGCCCATGGTTTATATGCTCTATATCTCTTCAAATCTGTGTCTGTTTTATTTTGGGGCGAAGGGTTATATTAAGGATATCCATTATTTTGGTCAGGTGATAGACAGCAGCATTATGGTGTCCTTTTATATGTATATTTCCCGCTTTTTCAATCCTATCCAGACGCTGGCGGAGCAGTTTGATATGCTGCAGCGCTCCTTTGCGGCGGCGGAGAAAATCTTTACGATTATGGATATGGAGCCGGAAGTGGTTGACGAGCCTGACGCCATGGAACTGTCAGAGCTTCAGGGAGAAATCGAATTTAAGGACGTCTGGTTTTGCTATAAGCCTGACGAGTGGGTGTTAAAGGGCGTCAGCTTCCATGTGAAGCCGAAGCAGACGGTGGCGTTTGTCGGTTCCACCGGTTCTGGAAAGACCACAATCTTAAGCCTGATATGCCGCAATTATGATATCCAGAAAGGACAGATACTGATTGACGGCATCGATATCCGGAAAATAAAGATATCCTCCCTGCGGCGGCATTTTGGGCAGATGCTTCAGGATGTGTTCCTGTTCTCCGGTGATATCCGCAGCAATATTCTGCTGCGCAAGGAAGGCGTGACCGACGAGGAAGTGTGGGAGGCATGCCGCTATGTCAATGCGGACGCCTTTATCGGCAGGCTGGAAAGCGGGCTGGACGAAGAAGTGCGGGAGCGGGGCAACAATTTCTCTGCCGGACAGCGGCAGTTACTTTCCTTCGCCCGCACCATCATTCATAAGCCTGCGGTCATGATTCTGGACGAGGCTACCGCGAATATCGATACGGAGACGGAGCTGCTGATTCAGGACAGTTTGGAGAAAATGAAGAATATCGGCACCATGCTTATTGTGGCACACCGGCTTTCCACCATCCAACATTCGGACAACATTATTCTGCTGTCCCATGGCAAAATTGTGGAGCAGGGCAGCCATCAGCAGCTTTTGTCCCAAAAGGGAAGGTATTATGACCTCTATACCCTGCAGTACAATAAGCAGCAGCTTCAAAAATCATGAAAAGTCAGTTTGTTGACAGATGAAAAAAGGATTTCCCGTAACCGCAAAGGCACAGTGCTTTTGCGGTTTTTCTTTTTGCTGCCAAAACGTTAACGGCTATTAATGATTAACGAATATTAACCGATATATAAATCAGAAAAGAGAGAGGAGGATTGTGATGGCAAAGGAAGAGATTACGCCAAGTGAATGGCAGATTATGGAAGTGCTTTGGGCGAGCGGCACACCGCTGACATCCGCAGAGGTGCATAAGAGGATGCAGGGAAATGCGGACATGTCGCAGAGAATGGTGCGGGTACTGATGAACCGCCTGAGCCAGAAGGACATTCTCGGCTACACGGTAGATGAGCGTGATGCAAGGGTGTATCATTATTATGTGCGAAAGCAGAGGGAGGAATGTATAAAGGAAAAAAGCAGGCGTTTTGTGGACAGCTATTTCTCCGGCAGCGGGACAAATGCAATGATGGCGCTATTGCAGAGCTTTGATTTGACAGATGAGCAGATTGAAGAGTTGGAGGAGATTCTGGAAAAAAGCAGGGGAAACAAGACAGAATCCACCAATAAAAAGGGGTGATACTAATGTCTGAATGGTCGCGGCTTTCCGGTATTCTGGATTTTTGTGCGGTTTATTTTACAACCCAGCTTGTGAGGTGCGCCGTTTTTTCCTTTCTGTTGATTGGGTTTGTGATGCTGCTTCGGAAAACGGTGTTTTCAGCACAGACCTTTGTAAAAGGGATATTATGGGCGTCATTTCTGATTATCCCGTTCCTTGGGCGGCTGAAGCTGTTTTACGGAAATGAGGCATTGGGGAAAATAGCAAAGTGGATAGACTGGGGAATCATGACCTGTCTGTGGGCTGACCGTATTTATTTAGTGGGGATTCTGACGGCTGCTATCTGTATATTTGGAAAGCGGCTGCGTTTTTGGCGGACTGCTGCCGGCATGAAAAAAATGAGTTTTGGAGATATAAAAATCTACGTGACGGACATGAATGTGACGCCGTTTACAACCGGCTTGCTGAAGCCTAGGATTGTCCTGCCAAAGGTCATGGCGGACAGGTACGCCAGGGATGAACTAAATACCATTATACAGCATGAGCGGACGCATATCCGGCTGGGGCATTTGTGGTGCAGTTTTGTGTGGGATATTCTGCGGTGCCTGTTCTGGATAAACCCGTTTTTATCTATTTCTCGTAAATTTCTGCGGGCGGACATGGAAGATATCTGCGACAGGGTGTGTATACAGAACAGTGGGAGAACGGTGCAGGAATATGGTCAGATATTATTGAAAAGCCTGAAGCTGCTGCGTTCTGAACGGGAAGATATACTGCCTGCTGCCACTTATGCAGGAGAAAAGGATTTTGCGGATATGAAAAGGCGGATAAGAAAAATTGCAGGCTTCCATCCGTATCGGAAAGGGTTGTGTACAGGTATGACTGCTGCCGCCTTTATGATAATTGGGCTTGTTTTGCTGGTAATACAGACCCATTCCTATGCACGATGCAATGAAAACAGAGATATTATAGTCTGTCAATATGATGGCGAGGTTTCTGTTGTTTCCGGTGATACGGAAGCTTTAAGCAGGATGATTTCCTATGATGACAGCTTTGTCTACGTGGACAGGGAAGCCTTTGAGGATTTTTTGCAGAGGAACCATGCAAAAGGGGAAATTTATATCGTCTTTGGAGGCTACTATAAGCTCCCGGGCGTTGGGGGTGCTGCGGAAGCCTGTTTTTATGAAAGCAGCCCAGAGGACAGGATAGTCAGAATTCCTTATGAGAGTATAAGGGACGATTGGGTTTACGTGTTGTGTAAGCTATTATAAATGCAGCAAGAAAAGGATTTCAAATTTATTTTAATCAAGGAGGAAGATTTTGTATGACGATGGAAATTAACAGAAATTATAACAGCTATGCGGCGCAAGGCATAGTGGAAAGCGTTGCGGCAGGCGCAAAGAAAAAGGAAACGGAAAAAACGGCAGAAAAAGTACGATGCGGTCAGTCAGAAAGCACGGCGGAGTATGTAAACAAGCTCTCTAAGCTTGCCCCGAGCGTGGAGTTTAAGGTGGGAAATACACACGCCTCAGCCCCAAGTGGAAAAACCCTGACCATCAATCCAAAGCTTCTGGAAAAGATGCAGAATGATCCGGAGACAGAAAAAGAGATGAAGGAACTGATTAGAGGCGTGGAATCAGCAGTGAATATGCTGGACAGCATCAATAAAGCCAGCGGATGGACTGTTGTATACAAGCATTGTTATATAGACGAAAACGGCAAATTTACTTCTATTGCCTATCTTAGAAATGATTTTATGTTAAATATGAGCGACGAGCTCAGGGAAGAAAGACGGGAAAATGCGGAAAAACTGCTGGAAAGGCAGAAAGAGAGCGCGGCAGAAAAGAAAGAAGAATTAGAGGAAGTAAACAGCGAGAAGAAATCAGAAGAAAAGGAAGCGGAAAAAGCGGAGGAAAAAGCAGACCGCAATAAGGCGGAACAGCTTTTAGACGAAAAAATCGCTGCTTCCAAGGACGGCATGATTTACTTATATGATACGGATATAAAGACTATTATGGAGGCTGTCAAAGAGGAAGGCGGGGATAAAGCAGGTGCAAAGGAGCAGGCGAAAATGACGGTTGGAGCAAATTTGGACTTGCAAGTGTAGAAAGGCAGAGGCGCTGCTTTTCTACACCATTCGTCCTTGGCAGTAAATAACATGATCTTAATCAGCAATAGATTTCATAAATACAGAATTAAATTCTGAAAGCTGGTCATAGACAATGCCGTGGCCGCTGTCAGGTAACGTGATAAGTCTGGAGCCGCAGATGCTTTCGTGCTGTATTTCGGCAAGTGCATTGGAAACAATGACATCTTTGCCGCCGTGAATTAAACGCCAAACGGCCATCTTTATGCAGTCAGCCTGATTCAGGTTAATCGTTTTTAACTTCTGTAAAGTCTCCCTTTTTACAACCGTAACTCAACCATGGGTTGATATGCTGCAAAACAATTCGAAAGAGCGCTTATTGCGGCGGTATATACCGTATGGTATATTTGAAATACAGAAGAGACAGAATTGTAAGATAAGACAGATTTTACTGCGGTTACGGAAAGGCTGGAGATATATGCTGGAGAAAGAAAAAATTGGCAAAAGAATTGCTTTTTACAGGAAAGAAAAAGGAATTACGCAAAAGGAGCTTGCAGAGTTTCTGCATATATCCTATCAGGCTGTCTCAAAATGGGAGTCGGGTAAGAGTATGCCCACGGTTGAAATGCTGTATGAAATTTCGAAGCTGTTAAATGTGACAGTGGATACGCTGCTGAATGAAAATGAGTGGAAAAGCAGGCGTATTACCTATCGGGATTCAGGACTGGATTCAGAAAGGCTGCATGCACTGAAAAAGGATATTCAGAAGCTGAATACCAGAGATGACTGCATATTATCCGCAAATTATGCGGACACCTGCCTGTTTCAGATAGATACCTCGCAGATGAAGGAACCGGTATATTCCTGCATTACCTGTGTCCCGGGGTCAAAGGAAAAGCTGGCAAAGGAGTACAGGTACAATC
>CAMWUP010000189.1 GCA_947177465.1 uncultured Lachnospiraceae bacterium | reverse complement strand
GCGCCATACCCGGCTGCCACATATCCCACTGCCATACATCACCATTTAAACGTTTTACAAAGTAACCTTTTTCCATACCCTCTTTAAACAGGCAGCTCTCCTGTCCGATATAAGGGTTAATCCACACGCAGATATTCAGTCCTTTTTCTTTGATACGCCGCAGCATGCCCTCCGGGTCGGGGAACACGCGGGAATCCCACTCAAAGTCAGTCCAGTGAAATTCCTTCATCCAGAAGCAGTCAAAATGGAATGTCCTAAGCGGAATATCCCTCTCCAGCATACCGTTCACAAAGCTCATAACCGTCTCTTCATCGTAATTCGTGGTAAAAGAAGTAGACAGCCAGAGTCCGAAGGTCCAGGGAGCCGGAAGCGAGGGCTTGCCCGTCAAATCCGTATACCTTGTCAGTACCTCTTTCATGGTAGGACCGTTAAACAAATAGTAATCCAGATAACCGCCTTCCACGGAAAACTCCGTCTTAGTCACCTGCTCCGTTGCAATCTCAAACTCTACCTTTTCCGGATGATTAACAAAAACACCATAGCCCTTGTTACTGATATAAAAAGGAATATTTTTGTAGGACTGGTATGTGCTGGTTCCGCCATCCTCGTTCCATATAGAAACACTCTGTCCGTTTTTGACAAACGCGGTAAAACGCTCGCCCAGACCATAGATAAGCTCGCCCACGCCCATGGAAAGCTGCTGGCGCATATAAGTCTCCGTGATATCGCCCTTGTCGTAATAGTCGCCCTTCCAGTCGGTCTTCATACATGCCAAATCCTTCGCTGCCGATTTGGTAATCACTTCGCCGTTCCTTTTGTAAGCCATATACCAGTTCTTTTTGCCAATTTCAAGAGACAGCGTACCGCTCGTCACCACCAGTTTCTCTTCATCGCTTGTTACCGTAAGGGGCTGCTCCTCTGTCTGGCACAATTCAAACTCCGGCCCTTTTTTCAATGCGCCCATGTGATGCCAGGTCTGCACGCGCAGCACCTCCGGCGCGGGCGATGTAATCACCATGGTCAAATTG
This sequence comes from uncultured Lachnospiraceae bacterium, assembly GCA_947177465.1. GTDB lineage: Bacteria > Bacillota > Clostridia > Lachnospirales > Lachnospiraceae > Acetatifactor. The sequence continues at coordinate 4,115 of CAMWUP010000189.1, read as the reverse complement.
ATGCCGCCCAAGGTTGCGCCCCTGTGCATAATCCTCGTGGTCGGCAGACATAAAGTTACCTTTGTCTCCTCTACCTTTTCAAAATATACCTCCTGTGGGGTAAAACTGCCGCAGCCTTCTTTCTGCAGCCAGCATCCGTTACCGAATATCATGCTCTGTCCTCCAATTTTGTTGAAATTTTGTTTATACTCCTGTTCTTGATTATACCGTCTGAACCGGTACAAGTACAGTCAAAATATACCGCTTCTTTTTCATCTGAATTACCTTACTATTTTAACTGCAGACACTATAGATTCTCTATCCACACCCGTGCCAGCGCAATCCATGATTCACATTCCTTCTGCATATGGCTGCCGTCCCTGCTTGCAGTCAGGGGGCTTGCCAGCGCCAGCCCATGCTGTCCTTTGGGATACAGATGAAACTCTGTGGGAATGTTGTGACGGCGCAGGGCGCTTACAAGCAGAAGCGAATTTTCCACCGGAACCGTAGCGTCCGTAAATGTGTGCCAGATAAAAGCGCGCGGGGTATGGGGATTGACGCTTTTCTCGAGAGAAAACCTCTCCAAGAGCGTTTCGTCGTCGCCTGTCAGAACGCCGAGGTATCCTCTTTGTGCAAATATCTCGGCAGTTATAACAGGATAACAGAGTAACATTCCGTCCGGCTTTATCTCTTCCGCCGAATCCGCTCCTGTAGGCTCCCAAAGCCATTTCTCCTGCCAGAACACTCCAAGAGAAGCGGCAAGATGTCCGCCCGCCGAGCTGCCCTGCACTATGACCCTGCTTCTGTCTATATGCCATTCTTCCGCATGTTCCCTGATGTATTTGACAGCAAAGGCAAGCTCCGTAAGCGGCACGGTATATCTCTCCGCCACAGTATAGCGAAGCACCGCCGCATGGCAGCCCATGGCAAGGAACTGCAATGCCTCACTTTCCGACTCCCGCACGGAAATGTGATCGTATCCGCCGCCGGGACAGAGTATCACCATAGGACGCTCCTGTACCAGCATATCCGCAGAATAATCCTGTATATACAGCACTAAACTTGCATTGGCAGAATGTTTCATCTGCACCGGTATTTCCCTGTAAAGCATGTCTTATCTCCTTTAATATGCCCTGCCCCAGTAAACCATTTTCTTCGCAGGCTTTCCACAGCATACGCAGGTCTCGGCAAGCTGCTCCTGCTCAAAAGGAATACAACGGCTGGTAACGCTGAGTTTTTCTTTTATGATATCCTCACATCCCTGTTCGCCGCACCACATAGCTTTGACAAAGCCGGCGTTCTGCCTGTCACCCTGCGCTGCCGCCGTAAAGAGCTTTTCAAACTCTTCCATATTGCGGGCAACAAAAGTATGGGCATCTCTGTGCTTTCTCGCCTTCTCCAGCATGTCGTGATGAATGGTGTCAAGCAATTTTGCCACTGTTTCCTCCACGTCATCAAGTGCCGCTTCTATCTTTTCGCCGGTATCGCGCCTGCACAGTACGCACTTACCGGCCTCTATATCCTTGGGTCCGATTTCCAGACGAAGCGGGAAGCCTCTCATTTCTGCCTCTGCAAACTTGTAGCCCGGGCTCTTGTCCGTATCGTCCACTTTCACCCTGAAGCTGCCCCTTAAGCGGTCACGCAGCTCGTACGCCTTCTCCAAAACGCCTTCCTTCTTCTGCTGAATCGGGATAATTGCCACCTGCACCTGCGCTACCTTGGGCGGCAGAACCAGACCGGAATCATCCCCGTGCACCATAATAATGGCGCCGATGATACGGGTAGACATGCCCCATGAGGTCTGATAAACATGCTTTAAGGTATTGTCCTTGTCCGTAAACTGGATGCCAAACGCCTTGGCAAAGCCGTCGCCGAAATTATGACTGGTACCGGACTGGAGCGCTTTGCCGTCATGCATCAGGGATTCGATGGTGTAGGTATGCTCCGCTCCTGCAAATTTTTCCTTTTCCGTCTTCTGTCCCTTGATAACAGGAATCGCCAGCACCTCCTCACAAAACTGCGCATATACATTCAGCATTTGGACGGTTCTCTCCTCCGCCTCCTCTGCCGTCGCATGGGCGGTATGTCCCTCCTGCCACATAAATTCTCTGGAACGCAGGAAGGGTCTGGTTTCCTTTTCCCAACGGACAACGGAGCACCACTGGTTGTATACCTTGGGCAGGTCACGGTAGGACTGTATATCATTTTTATAAAAATCACAGAACAGCGTCTCAGAGGTAGGTCTCACGCAAAGCCTCTCCTGAAGGGGCTGCAGACCGCCGTGCGTCACCCACGCCACCTCCGGCGCAAAGCCCTCCACATGGTCCTTCTCCTTCTGTAAAAGGCTTTCGGGAATAAACATGGGCAGGTAGACATTCTGCACACCCGCCTCCTTAAACCTGTCGTCGAGCTGTCTCTGCAAAAGCTCCCAAATCGCATATCCTGCCGGCTTAATCACCATGCAGCCCTTGACGCTGGTGTAATCGATTAACTCCGCCTTTTTCACGATATCCGTGTACCATTGGGCAAAATCCTCATCCATGGAGGTAATTGCCTCTACCATTTTTTTGTCTGCCATACTCCTCTTCCTTTCCTTATGTGCTGCGGCGCGCCTCAAAAATAAAAACGCCGGCATCCGTCCCAAAAAGGGACCGGAAAACCGGCGGTACCACCCTGTTTAATGTATACTCTATGCACCTCCATGCATGATACATTCTCTCCTTTGCCGATAACGCCGGCGCGGCGCTGTATTTTCATACAGGACTCAGAGGCAGGTTCGGACGCTTCCTATAGGAGCCTTCCACCATGACGCTCCCTCGCTGCGATATTCCGCCATCTTACTAACCCTCATCGCTGCCATAATCACATATATGCCTAAATGCTTGATATGTAGTGATTGTAGGGCATGGGGCGGGCTGTTGTCAAGGATTTTTTATCGAATCAGTCCGGTTCAATTCCTATAAGAACAATCGGAACTGATGGATTTGAACGTCCTTCACGTACAATATTTGTTAATTCATTTTCATACCATGCAACTCCACTTGACATTTGAGACATTAAACTATGCATGGGAATGATTTCAACTCCAACATCAATATCTCCCCGACCATAGAAAAAAGTATGTTTAACATGAAGGTCATATTGAACAGAAAAATATTTGCCGAATTGTACTTCTATGGCAACCCGTTCCTTGACAAAATCAACTTGGTTGTATGTATTAAAAGCAGTAAATCCTCTATCAATAATTGCCTGCCTCTGCATTTCCTTATCTCGTATATCTACGGTTTCTCTGGTGGTCTGTAAATCTTCATTGACAAAATATGGCGTTCTTGCTTCACGCCAGGAATTTTTGGAAAATTCACTTTTAAAAAGCTTGTTCAGTTTGGACGGAGAGTATAGAATTTTTCCAACCATGCTTTTTTCTTTGCTGATTTTATCAAACGCTTCGCCGGCATCGACATTTTTAATTGCACTCTGTATCTCATTCCATAAAACAGGCTTGTGAACTATAAGAAATTCTACGCCATTTAAATGGCTGTATATCTGCGTGATTTTCATGTTACCTTTCTCCATTCCTCAGGGATTTGCGCTACCTTATCATTTGGACTGGGCACCCATATTTTTTTGTAGATAGGACGAGTTTTCAATGCGTCTTCAGAAAGCTTTTCTATTCTTTCTAACCCAATGTCCACATAAGACTGCTCTAATTCCGAGCCATAGGCTTCACGATTATTTTTTAATGCGGCTATAAGCGAAGAACCGACTCCCGCAAACGGGTCGTAAACTATGTCGCCTTCATTGGTCAATGCCAGAACACATCTCTCAACCAATTCGACAGGAAACTGGCAAGGATGAGCAACTTTTTCCGGATGATTATTTTTGACATTGGGTATTTCCCATATTTGCGCATCCCAATCATCAACAAGGCGTTCCAACGTCATCTCCCAGACATCTTCCGGATTTTTTCCTTTGGGATTGCCGCTGATTTGCCCTCTTTTTTCCCCTTTAAAATATCTCTTTCCGGGATACTTGGAAGGAATACGGACATCATCAAGATTAAAGGTATATTCGTCCGACTTTGTAACCAAAGAATGGTTTCATATCTTCCGCTAAATCTCTTTGAACAATGAAGACCA
>CAMWUP010000188.1 GCA_947177465.1 uncultured Lachnospiraceae bacterium | reverse complement strand
TCCCTGTACAGATTGTACCATTTATAATACGAGGGGATTTCTGCCAGGAACAGCTCCCTCTCCCCGCTTTCCCCACGGCAGCAGAAAACCTGCCCTTCCCCGTTGCCTACAAACCAGAGGCTTTCCCCGTTATAGTACTGCGCCCCAAGGGATATCTCCCCCTCCTGCAGGGTAAGCCCCGTGTTTTTTTCCGTCAGTTCCAGGTCATAAAGCTCCTCCGTCACCGTACCGCCCGGTTCCGTTCCTTTTCCGCCGCAGCCTGTAAGCAGCAAAACAACAGCCAGAGACAGGCTTATCCATTTCCTTCCTTTCACTCCTTCCCACTCCCTTCCACCTGATTTCCGTCCTTACTCTTTTTCTGTATAACAGCCGGCATGTTTTTTTAAGGGCAGCTGTAAGCCGCCCTCTTCATCAGTGATGGATGGAATGTGTTTCAGAAATTGTCTTTGTCTCCGTGCTGAGTATCTGTCTACAGTGCGTACACACCGTTTTGGTCTCTTCCCATTTATAGGTTACGGTGCAGTCCGCCAGAATGGGTTCCCCGTTTGGGTTGTTGCCAACCCATAAGGGATGGGTGGTAGTGGCTGTACATATCTCCTTTGTCGTCGAAACCTTTTCATACGGATGTACGCACAAGCTGTTGTCAGCCGTTGCCGTCGCTCCCACACTTCCTGCCAATATCAAAACTGCCGTCAAGAATGCCACGATTTTCTTCATTGCCTTTACCCTTTTCCTTTCCTGCCAATTCTTCTTGGCTGCCCTGCAACTTCTATATTGTAACACAATCTATGCAGCCTCACAATGACCAAACCTGTCAAAACGACTGCACTAACTTCTTTTTGACGGAAAAATCACACTCCATATACGCCCCTTCTTCTGCATGCCCGGTTTGCGCCAGATACGCATACGGTAAAGCACGTACAATATTGCTGCCGATATGCCGTTGCTGACCACCACGCTGTACCATATGCTGCGCACGCCCATATGGAATACCGTTTCAAAAAGAAACAGTGTCAGGAAGCGGAACACCCATAAGCGGGAAACATCCACAAGCATCGTAACTTCCGTGTGTCCTGTCCCTTGGAAAAGTCCGATTGATGAATTATATATCCCGTTCGTCCAGCACCAAAACGCCATAATGCTCAGAAAATCAGCCGCCATTGCAATCACAACGGCATCATCTGAAAAGATACCTACAATCGCTTTTGAAATGGGCGCAAGAGATAAAATCATACCGCCCACGAGCAGAAAAAGAATACTGATGTTTCGGGCAAGTTTGTAACCCTTTTCTGCCCTGTCATACTGTCCTGCCCCCACATTCTGTCCGACAATCGTTGCAACCGCAGAGCCTACACCGTTTGTGGGAAGTGTGATAAGGCTGTTCACTTTATTCCCGATACCATACGCCGCCATTGCCTCCGTGCCGTATTGATAGACATTTTTGCTCATCAGCAGGAAGCCCAGCTGCATGGTAGAACCGCCTATTGCGGTGGGCAGACCAACTTTTAAAATGGACATCAGCTTGGCTTTTTCAAATTTCAGATGACGCAAATCAAGATTGATTGTCTGGGAAGGTCTTGTCAATGCATAAAATGCTATGACTGCAGAGGGAAGCTTTGCCGCCAATGTAGCAAGCGCCGCCCCTGTGATATTTAAGTTTAAGCCAATCATGAAAAGCGGGTCCAGAATCATATTGATAACAATTCCCAAAAAATTGAGCAGCATGGGACGCACAGTGTCTCCCTGTGCCTGATGAATGGCATTGTATATATTTATGGTATACAAAAGAGGCATATCCAAAACGACAATCCGAAGGTATATATTTCCATAGTCATAAGTATTGCCGGCAGCGCCAAGCCACCCTACAATAGCAGGGGTCGTAAAAAAGCAGATACCGGCGCAGGCAAACGCAAAAAGGATTGCGCAGGCAAAAATCTGATTCGCCATACCCTTCGCATTCTCGTCATCGCCGGCCCCGATATATTGCGCTATGAGCACCGAACCTGCCACTGTAATGCCGGTGCCGAAATTGAGAATGATATTCTGTACAGGTGTCACCAGATTAATTGCTGCCAGTTGTTCCGTGCCGATTTTTCCAAGCCAGTAAGTATCCGTAAGATTGTACATGGTCTGCAAAAAGGAATTTAACGCAACCGGTATAGCAATAGAAAGCACTGCCTGCAGCATATTTCCATTTAATATCAGGTTTCTGTTGTTTTCTTTTTTTAGAAAATTCATTTGCATACGCTCCTCGTTCGTCCACTCGATACAAAAAATTTACCATACTTTTTCTTGATTTTCTACTGATTATGGAATACAATTGCCTCAAAATACTGTTTTTTCAACAATATTCGGAGGCGGCTATGACAAACAACAGAAGCATAAGAAAAACAGAGAAAATGATTGACAGAATCTATGCAGAAGTAAAAGTTAAAAAAGCCGGTTATGTAATGCCCTCTCATCACTGCCACCCTTATTTTGAGCTTTTTTACATTGAAAGCGGAGCCTGCCGTTTCTTTATAGAAAATAATATACATGATTTGCACAGCGGCGATTTTTTGCTGATTCCGCCGCAAGTGCTTCATTATACGCGTTACAAGTTCGGAGACTGCAAGAGAAGCATTGTCTTTTTCCGTGAAGCAGACGTCTGGGAACCTGTAAAGCAACTGCTCCCGCAGCAAACAGATTTTTTTTCCGAAATGCGGATTTTTCAAGCTCCGGAAGCACATCGCGAACAGATTACCGCGCTTCTTTTGCGCATGGTGAAGGAAGAGAAAATTGGTGATGTACGTTCCTCTCTCATGCTGCAAACCTTATTGCAGGAGCTGTTTTTACTTTGCAGCCGGGCCTGCATATTCCCACAGGACATGCCCGTCCATATTCGTACGACTGACCGGCAGATTGTTCAGGCTGCACAATTTATCAGCAGTCATTATATGGAGTACCTTACAATGGCAGATATCGCCGAAGCCGCAGGCTACAGCCCTAATTATTTGAGCCGGAAATTCAGAGAGGCCGCGGGCATCGGCGTACATGAGTACCTTGTTTTTATCCGGCTGCAGCACGCCGCGCTTGAACTCATCACTACGGATAATTCTATAACGGAAATTGCACTCCGCTGTGGTTTTTCCGACAGCAACTACTTCAAGGATGCTTTTAAGAAGAGGTACGGCGTTACGCCGAGAGCCTACAGGAAGTGATTGCAGGATAAAATTCCTTTCCCATATCCCTTAACGACTCCCCATTTAAAGCAATAGAAAAAGGCATCCATCTTTCGATAAGATACCTTGTACCTGTTTCAGCCACTGCCGACTCATACAACCAAAATTTCCCTACCCCTCTCTGGGGAACGGAATCTGGAACAGACGCAGCATCTCCTTCTGAGACGCAAGCTCCCGCTCCGCAATGAATTCTATGAAATCTCCGTCATCCCTGTGCGCCCGCTCCAGCAGAGACACATAATCCCCCCGCAGGATGGGAGGTACCACTGCCGGCAGATACCCGTCCTGAATCAGTGCCAGATTCATCAGGAGCCTTGCCACCCTGCCGTTCCCATCCTTGAACGGGTGAATGAATACGAATCTCTTATGAAGCTGGGCGGCAAATTCAACGGGATGGTACCCATCCCTCTCCTTCCGCACCCACGCAAACAGCCGCTCCATCTCCTCCTGTACCTTATCCGGAGCAGCCACAGGATACTGCGACCCTGTGATAAGCACACGGATATCCCGATAGCGCCCGGCATCCCCCTGCTCAATATTCTGATAGAACAGCCTGTGCATCTTCAGCACCGTCTGCTCGTCAACGCATCGGTCTTTAAACACGGAAAACATAAAATCATAGGCTTTCGCATGGCCCACCGCCTCGAACACATCCCGCAGTGGTTTCCCTCCCACTGTCAAGCCATCTTCCAAAAGTACCTTTGTCTCACTCTCCGTCAAGGAGTTCCCTTCCAGTGCATTGGACGTCCATGTCAGCCCCACCCGGTAATAATCCTGTATTTGTCCCAGCATTTCGCCCTCCATCGGGCGCAGCGCATTGATTTCTTTCTGGAAAAGGTCTATTTTTCTTAGTATTTCCACCTTGCCACCATCCTCTCAAATACACCGATATTGTACCACAAAATCTCTGAAAAGGGTAGGTTGAAACCACTGCGCGAAAAATCAGGAAACCCCAAATTAGTAGATGACGCCGCAGGCTATCTTTTCACCGGAGCCACCGGATGGCTGCGTTTCATAATCATCCGGCATATCGTGAATGATAACGGTATGCCCCGCCACCTCGCCGGGTAGGAAACGCTCCGTGAAAAAAGCCGCCCACGCAGTCCCGTTATTGCCAAAAAGCACCGGCATATCGCCCATATGCAAAGGATGCGCCTTTCCATATGGATTCAAATGCAGCCCTGCGTCTGCAAAGGCATCCGTACCGTTACCTGTGCACGCCTTTCCTTCATGGATATGAAAGCCGTATACACCGCTCCCATTATCCGGCAGTCCCGCTATATCCGCCACCACTACCGTTCCTTTTCTGAACCTGTAAAATAATACCATGCCTTCTATCTTTGGATAATCCGGACCTCCCTTTATGTTCGCATAACGCTCCGGCTGTCCGGACAGCAGCGGATAAATGGATTCCGACAATATTTCATACATGCAAAAGCGCCTCCCGATTATAGAATATCCAACCTGTGATATCCTATTCCGAAAAGCGCCGTCTGTGCATGTCTGATACCGTTGTATCAGCCTACTTTCCCGGGAACCTCATAACGAATTCTGAACTCGGGCGGATTTTTCATCTCCGTATAATAATTGTAATTCCAGTCCTTTGTACCATCATCATGATTCTCCCCGTCTGCCGGCGTGGCAAACAGCTTTACTTTGAGCTGCTTACTACCAACCAGTTTATCTTTGAAAAATGCGGACATAAGGTCTATGGTTTTCACGTCGGGAGCCTTATAAAACCAGTGACCGTTTATCTCTATCATCAGCGCGATTTTATCTTCCACGGTAATCTCGCAGAATTCGGGTGTTCCTTCAAAATCAACGGGAATTTCGATTCCGTCCGCATCCTCAGAACCACCCCAGCGCAAGGTCACAGGAAACTGCACTTCTTCGCCGGACGTCATCTCAGGCATAAAGTACGGGTCGTGCAGTACCTTTTTATATTCCTCCAGCATGGGC
>CAMWUP010000187.1 GCA_947177465.1 uncultured Lachnospiraceae bacterium | reverse complement strand
GCTTATACTGATTATAGGGGACGGCACCCATAACAAAAAACGGCAATCGTAACTTATAAACTGAATTGAATCGGAAAGAGGGGAGGATACCCATAGCAAAAAACACGAATTCCGAAGGTAAGAGAACAGTCCGCGTCCTTGACGGGGAGGGAAACCAGATTGGTTTGACCTATCCGAAACGGGCAGCGGGTTTGGTGAAAAAGGGTCGGGCATATTATATGAACGACTTTATCATTCGTCTGAGTATGTCCGATGCCATGTTGCCAGACAGCAAACAAAAATCGGAGGTAATGAAGATGGATAATCGTATCATAATAGACAGCACGAACAAAGAGACAGAGAATCAGGTTTTAAAGTTGTATTTCGACCCGCGCAAGTGGTCATTTAACAAGGCTTGCACGCAAAATGTCGGTCAACGCTCCTTTATGGCAGGGCCGGACGGGACGCTTGCAGAGGGCTACATGCTTGGTGACTGGGGCTATAACTGGACGGAGATTGTTTCGGAAACACTCCTTTTACCCAAAAACACAAACTGCAGCTTTACTTTCTGGCTGAATGGCGGGGAAAACGACAGAAATGATGAGGTGTGCCGCTTTGAGGTTGTTTTTAACAATGACTATGAGCAGCGTTTCACCTACAATCTGAACCGCAATTACATTCGCCCTGTCAAGAAGCTGAACGGCTGGGAGCTTTATGAGATACCTTTCCGGACGCAGGATAATGAGTATACGGAGTTAAGGTTTGTTGCCCAGAAAGCATACATGACAGTTCTGTCAGCAAAGGACGCATCCGCGTATGAAGGACTGGCAGGCAGTGAGGATCCGTATGCGGCGGAGAGACCCCAGCGTCACAATATTGTGTTTGATGACGGCTACCCCACCAACAAGTGGTACGGCACCAAAAATCTGGAGCAGTCACATAAAAATAGGAATCTTGCAAATGGCGCACAGTTTCGGGATGTTGGAATGAGCTGGCAGAACGGCTTCGGGGCAGGTGCGAAGACACCTGAGATACCTATGGCTGATTTTGAGACGAAATGTCTTGCTGATGCAGTGGGGCAGGTTGTGGACAAACTCAAAAGCGGCGAATATGTTTCCGTAGAGCAATTCGTAGGAACGGTGGAAGACAGCGGCGAACAAGTGCGCAGGATGATGGAGAATGCCATGCAGAAGCTTCGAAGCGCGATGCAGCAGTTTGCCGGCGAGGTTCGGGTAAATGCGAGCGCTCGTCTGAGTGAGATTTCTGCAAGTCTGGATACGCTTTCGTCAAACTGCGACATGCTGAAAGACCTTGATATGGTAAGTCTTGCAGACAGTATAAGAAGCGGGCAGGGAGATGGCGACGAGGATTTGGACGACATCATATCTGATGCGGCTGACTCCATATCGGATATAGCCGATGAGCTTAGCGATAACATTGAAGAAATCGCCGATGAGCTTGAAGAGATGAAAGGTTCTCTGTCCATTTAATCAGATATCCATCATAAGATAAGACAAGCAGCATGCTGCCGTGGAGCAATCCACGGCAGTTTTTGCTTAGAATCCTTTGTTTGAGGGAAAATGGAGTATGATAGAAAGAACTCCGTCCTGAAAATCTGCATGGATTCTGCCGCCCATTTCTTCTGTCAGGGTCTTGGCGATGGAGAGTCCGAGTCCGGTGGAGCGTTCCCCGCTTTCTACTGTGAAAAAGCGGTCAAAGAGGCGGCCTGCCGAAAGCTCGTCCAGCTTGTCCGCCCGATTACAAAAGGTGATGGTTCCGTCTTTGGCGAGTGTGATGGACAGGCTCCTGCCACTGTATTTTATGGCATTATCCATCAGGTTGGCGAGGATACGTAAAAGGGCCTGCCTGTTCAAGGTGCGGCAAATGTCTGTTTCGGGCATGTATATCTGCGGCTCGATATCGGCATTTTTCAGCGCGCCGTAATAGGCGGCAGCAGTTTCCTCTAAGGCGGCGTTCAGAGACAGGTTTTCTTTTCCGATATTAAAATCTGCTGAAAGAATGACGGAGTAGCGGAAAAGCTCCTCCGTCAGATTTTTTAATGCCTGCACACGGTTCTCCATAATGTCCAGATAGCGTTTTGCCTTGTCGGAAAGTGTTTCCTGCTTTATCAGTTCCATGTAGCCGCATATTGCTGTCAGCGGTGTGCGTAAGTCGTGGGACATATTGGTGACGGCGGCTTTCAGTTCACGGTCGCCCTGCATATAATTAAGCTGTGCTTTTCTGAGAAGCTTTAGCTGCCAGTCCATGTCGGCAGCAAGTCTTCTCAGTTTTTTGTCGGAGGTTGAAATAACAATACCGACGTTTGTGTCATTTTTTAAGCGGTCCGCAAATGTTTCGCGAAGCTCGTCGGCTGCACGGTGAATGGAAACCAGCTTTAAGATGAGAATGAGATTCATAAAAATGAGTGACAGCAATAGTATGCAGAGCAGGCTTGTCATAGTACCTCCTTTATTTGAGCTCTTTCCGGTTAAAAAAGAAACATCCGGCGGCGCCTGATAAAATCGTGATGACAAGGGAAAGCATGGCAATCCGGTAAGGATGCAGAATTTCGAGGTTTGTAAGCTGAAATACCTGCCCGCCGGGGAGTAAATCGTAGAAAAACTGATAAATTTCCCGTTTCATGCCAGTCAGATACTGCGGATTTGCAATTTCCTGCATAGCAATTTCGCCATTAGGGGCAAGCTCCGCGAGTGAAATTGTTGGGGGCGCGCTGAGCATTTGTAACAGAATCATGCCGGCTATTAACAGGAAGAAGGCTGACAGAATACAGATAATGTTGGCGTGCGACTTTGAGGAGCAGAGCATGGAAATCATATTGTAAAGTGCCGCATATGCCATACACAGAAAAAGCCCATCCGCAAAGAGTACAAGGAAAAAGGAAAGCTTTATTGTAGGAAGCCCAAAGAGAGGAATTCCAAAAGCAAATGCTGCGGCAAGCGTCATCAGATACATCAGCGCCGCGGCAAAAACGCATAATACAAAATTGGAAAAATAGATACCGGTTCGGGTGTGCCCGACAATCAGCTTATTGCGGATGGTACCGTCGCTGTATTCACGGCCAACAAACAGACTGCACAGGACGGAAAGAATAATACCGATGGCAGCAGGACCGCCAAAGAGGAAGTTATCCAGTATGGGAGAATGTCCATATTGTATGGATTCTATTTTCTGGTTTATCAGGGCACCGGCGATAAATAAGAAAGATAGAATCAGTCCGCCGATAAAAACATAATTTTTTTTCATACGTATAAAGCCGGCCTGTAAAAGCTTACTCATGATTGATACCTCCTGTCAGACGAATATAGTAGCTCTCCAATGTTTCATTTTTCTCATACATGGAATGAATGTCACAATTTTGTGCTGCAAGACTTGACGACAACTCTGTCACACCGACCGTACCAAAGATATCAGCTTCGGTATCTGATAAAATATCGTATTCCAGATTTTTTTCGTCTAAAACACGGGCAAGTGCTTTTGTATCCGTTACGTTGATGTGCGTGCACTTGCGGCAGGCAGTTTCCAGTTCCTTGGCGCTGATTTCTTTTAACATATGTCCGCTGTCTATGAACCCGTAGTGGGTCGCGAGTCGTGCAAGTTCATCCAAAATATGGCTGGAAATCAGGCAGGTGACTTGTCTGTCTTTGTTGAGCTTTAAAATCAGTTCACGAATTTCTATAATGCCCTGCGGGTCAAGCCCGTTCATCGGCTCGTCGAGCACCAGAAAATCGGGATCACCGGCGAGAGCCACTGCGATGCCGAGACGCTGACGCATACCAAGGGAAAAATGGGAAGCCTTCTTTTTGCCGGTGTCAGCAAGTCCTACAAGCGCAAGAAGCTCATGAAGCCCGTCATAGGAGGGCTTTCCCAGAATCCTATACTGCTGTTTTAAATTGTCCTCTGCAGTCATGTCCATGTAGATGGATGGCGTTTCTACCACGGCGCCCATCCGTCTGCGTGCTTTTACAATGCTTTTTTCCGTGTTTGGGCAGCCATACAGAGTGTATTCTCCGCCGGTTGGCTTTGCCAGTCCGCAAATCAGCCGTATCAGTGTGGTTTTCCCCGCGCCGTTCTTTCCTACAAAGCCATAGATGGCGCCCTTTGGTATATGCATGGAAAGAGCGTCCAGAGCTTTCAGATGCCCATATTGCTTGGTGAGGGCGTTAGTTGATAAAATATACTCCATTGTTTTCTCCATTTCTTACCGGAAAATCCGCCGGTACCGGTATATTGGCATAAATTTAAGGAAACGCCGTTAAAGCATTTTCTTAAGCTTGTGTCAGTATCAGGATAACCAAAAAAGGTTAAGCAGGCGGTAAAGAAAATGGTAAAGAAAGGGTTAAGATTTCTCGGTTTTCAGGCGGAAGCCAATGCCCCACACTGCCTCGATATAATCCCTTCCGCTAAGCTCTGACAGCTTTTTCCGCAGGTTGCTGATATGCACCTTTAGAGAACTTTCCGTGCAGTCCGGCGTATCTGCGCAGATTCTGTCAAGAATGGTAGATTTGGGAATGACCTGCCCGGGATTTTGCAGAAGAAGCTTGAAAATCGCATATTCGGTTCTTGTCAGTCTTATGGATTTTCCTTTGGCTGACACCTCGTGCAGGTCATGATTTAATGTTAAATTTTCGAACACGACCAAATTGTCGCTTGTGCGGGCAGTATTTCTGAATTGCACCGTAATCCGCGCAAGCAGCTCTCTGGAATCGAAGGGCTTTGTCAGATAGTCGGCTGCGCCGCCAAGCAGGACATTTATCTTATCCTCCGTATTTATCTTTGCGCTTACAACGATAACGGGAATCCCATGCAGCGCAGGCAGAATTTCTTCTCCCGAAAGCCCCGGCAGCATCAAATCCAGCAGCACAAGGTCCACTCTTTCCCTCTCCAGCAAAAGCAGCGCCTCCGTCCCCGAATAAGCCCTGATAACCCGATATCCCTCCCTTACCAAAACCTCCTCTACCATATCGCCAATATATCCGTCATCCTCAACCAACAAAATAGTCCTCATTATATTCCCTCTTCGCATAATGCATATTTGTCTGACGTCAATACTCGTCCGTTTTGATTATAGCGCGCCCCTCCGCCCCCTGTAAACTTCATTTTTCTTCATACATTTTTACCCCTTTTTCACTTATTCTTACCTTGTTTATTTATAAAGCATCTATAAAATGGAGTGTATATAAGGG
>CAMWUP010000186.1 GCA_947177465.1 uncultured Lachnospiraceae bacterium | reverse complement strand
AACTGTAGGAAAAGACTTGCATAAATTTCAAGATATAGTAAAATAAGTGTGTATAAAGAAAAATAGGAGTACTATGTTAAGCGGACGGATGGTGTGAATATGGAAACGAAAGTGCGCACGGTTTTGGGGCGGCAGTTTCGAACCGAAGCCGATTATCAGGCGGCGCAGAAGGACGCCGCATATATAGAGAGTATCAAAAAAAGATACGATTTGGATAATGAAGAGGAAGTAAAGCAGCTTTTAGAGGATTTAAAAAGCGGCAAATATCGTTTTCGGACTATACTGGGGCAGGATTTTAAGGAAGAGACGGAGGAAGCTTACGCAGGAAGAAAATCAGTAACAGCCGTTAAAGGCGGTTCCCGTAAAGGCAAAACCGGAAGCCGGAAGAGCAAAGCGGAAGGACGGAAGAGCAAAGCGGAAAGCACAGTCAGAAAAAGAACCGCAGGCACAGCCGGCAAAAAAAGTACCAGTCTGGAAGATTATGATGAGGATATGCGCAAGTTTATTATCAAAGAGTTGAAAAAGCGCGAGAGGATACGAAGGCTTCTGATATCGGCATGTATGTGCGTGGCGGCCGGCTGTTTTCTCTATTTGGGCATATACTATTATCAGGTGAGGCGTTTGGACGCGTATGCGGGCAAACAGCAAAAGCTGAAAGGGATGGAGACAGAAGTGGAGATAACGCCGGAGACGGTGGTCATTCACTATGACAATCAGGAGATTGTGGTTCCCGACATTCTGGAAGAATATAAAATGCTCTATAGTTTGAACCAAAAGCTAATCGGATGGGTTAAAATTGACGATACATATATAGATTATCCTGTTTTGCAGACGAGCAACAACGATTACTATATAGATCACAATTTTGACCAGGAGCAGGACAGAAATGGCAGTATTTTTCTGGATGCGGACTGTACCATACTGCCGAGAAGCACCAATTTGATTCTGTACGGACATCATATGAGGAGCGGGCGTATGTTCGGACAGCTCAACAAGTACAGCTCTCAGAGCTTTTATGAGGAACACAAACTGATACAGTTTGATACCATATATGAAAGAGGCACTTACGAGGTTATGTACGTGTTTCGCTCCAAGGTGTATGAAGAGAGTGAAATTGTTTTTAAGTATTATCAGTTTATCAATGCGGCTTCGGAAACCGAGTTCAATTCTTACATGCGGGAAATGGCGGCGATGTCTTTATATGACACCGGTGTGACCGCTGAGTACGGCGACGAGCTGCTTACATTGTCTACTTGTGATTATTATACGGATTACGGCCGGTTTGTGGTTGTAGCGAAAAAAGTGAAATAGAACGCGGACGTAAATATCGGATAAAGGAGATGCAACATGGCTAAAAAAGAAGTAAAGAAAAAAAATATCAGATTGAGGAGAAGGATTCGAAGAACATTGGGTTCTATCTGTCTGATAACAGCACTTTTAGTGGCAGCAATACCGGTGCCGGAGGCGAGGGCGGCGGCTGCCACGGAAAAGTATACGTGGAAGGCGTCGGATAGTAAGCTTCCGGAGTTTCCTGCCAATTATGAGCATATATATAATACAGGAGACGGGCAGTTCCAGTTTGCGTTTACCTATGACGGCAGTGAGCCCATAGCAGTTATACTAGGTTATTCGGGAGGCACATTGACAGGAAACAGACTGACGATACCTGATACGGTCGATGCTTATACTCTCTACAAGGTAAATGAGGGCGGCGGAAGAGGTTATGTTGCCGTGAGCCGGAGCAGAAAGCCTCTCTTTTATGAGCAGACGCCGAGAAAAGAAGTAACGGATGTCTCCGGTAATGTGACGGTGACTGAGGCCGTTTATGCGCCTTGCTATTATCGTGATTATACAAACTGGGGAAGCCTTGCGCTGGATCAGTTTTATTATGAAGACCGAAACGGCGCATATGTAGATGCCAGTGGAAATCATTATGCAAAGACCGAAACGGCAAGCGAACAATGGATTCGAAACATCACAGTAAAGTATATAGGAAATCAATCTCTGACTTCTTCGGGCATCAATATTGATACGGCGACGGGAATCGTACAGGAATGGGTGATTGCAGAAGGAGCAACAGGTACGGCGGTAAGTCCCAATACGAATACGATTGCGGGCAGAACGAGCGGAGTATTGCTAAATAATGACCCATTAAGGGGGGTGTTCGCAGGCGAGACCAATATTGTGGAGCTGGTGGTAGGAGAGCAGCTTGTGGGAATCGGCAACTACTCCTTTTACAACTGCACAAACCTGCGAAGCATAACGCTGGGCAACGGTTTGGAAGAGATTGGACATTCTGCTTTTGAAAACTGTGTCAATATGACGGACATTGGTTTGGATTTTACCTCCAGGGTCAATACTATATGGAATGATACCTTTAAGAACTGCCGCGCACTGACCAGCTTTGTTCTGCCGTCGGCGGTGACAAAAATTGCAGACCATGCTTTTGATGGCTGCACAAATCTGGCTACGCTGGACTTATCCGGTTCAGGGCAGAGCAAAAACGTAACGCTTGCCCAGATTGGATATTTTGCCTTCAGAGATTGTACTGCCCTGACGGGTGTTACGCTGCCTAATTCGATTACGAGTGAGTTAGATACGGTACATCTTAATAATTTTTCGGGCTGTACAAACCTGATGCGGATTACATCACAGGGACCTCATATTACTTATGTGGCAGATACTGCAGACAACGATGCGGATACCACTTCCTTTACGGTACAAAGGTTTTTGGAAGGTGTTGACCCCAAATTTTATTTTGAAGGGGCAGATATTTCGGCAACGCATGAGTTCACGAAGGATAATGCCATTGCCTTTAAATATGAGGGACAGGAGCTTTACGAAATTATCAACAGAATTGGACAGAAGCCCAACCATATAGATATTACATATCAGGTGAACAACCAGAATCAGCTTGTATATTTCAATATGACAGGCGATGTAGAAGAGGTTGTTATTCCCGAGACCATCGGACCTTATGGAATATCGGAAATCAATTCGGGCAGCTTTTCTAATAATTGCTTCTTAAAAAAGATTACGATTCCGGCTTCTGTTACAAGCATCAATGACGGCGCATTTAAGGGCTGCCATAATTTGACGGCGGTTATGTTTACCAATGCTGCGAATGTGACACACATCGGCACAGAGGCGTTTGCGACGCAGGTGGTTGTAAACGGCGTTCATCAGCAGGGATGTAAAAACCCGAACTTTTTGGACTCCTCAAGTGCAGACGAATTTGTACGTACGCCAAAGCTTTCCTTTACGGGAACGGTGGGCAATGATGTTGGTCCCTTTAATTATGCAATGAGCGCTTCCAGCACCATCAATGCGGGCGAGCAGACACAGACCTATATTACCTATTACAGCGGATGGCCGACCAATTTGGAAATCCGGTATGAGAAGGATCCAGATACCGGTAATGGAGCGGCGACACTGGTAGACTATCCGGTGTATACAGAGTTGAAGAACGGAAATGTTTATACAAGAGACAGATATCCGTATATTACAGCGGCTTATGAAGAAGCGGCAAGAGAGGCAATCAGTAAGTATGAGGATTATTTGAATGGAGGTAATGTTCAAATTTCTGATTATGAATGGGATGTTATCAATGCCGCGTTAAGAGTTTCCGTGCCTTCCGGAGTAAAAGCGATTGCTCCCGGATTATTTTCCGGTGTAGTCGGCGTGAAGGATGCGGATGGAGACTATTCCGTAGAGAGGGTACAGGGAGCTGCGGGCACTTATTTGAGTCCGGACCAATATGTACAGGAAATTACGTTTGCAGATATTACAGAATATAAGCCTTTTACCTTTAGTGGCTGCAATTCGCTGGCACAGATTACGATTACGGGCGGCGCACAGGAGATTGATGATTATGCCTTTGCTTTTGAGTACCTTTTGCCCGCAACAGTAAGCGGTGGAGACGGAGAGGGCTCAGTATCAAAGCTTACCACTATCAACATGACGGGTGGTGGCGGCAATATCGGAGATTATGCTTTTGCCAATAATCCTGAGCTGACAAATGTAACACTTTCTTCTACCGTATCCAGTATGGGCTTACGTCCTTTTAAGAACTGCCCGAAACTGGAAGAAGTAAGCTTTTCAGGAGGTCCGTATTTTACCACACAGCAGGCAATCATTTACAGCCTGAATGATGGAAATAAGGACACGATTATACAGTGTCTGGAGAGCAGAGGTAAGCTCAATACACCCGGCTCCATCAACAGCTCTGAGCTTGCAGGCGTCAGGGCGATTGCACCGGAAGCTTTTATGAACTGTGGGGATATTGGTCAGGTGGATTTGTCAAGTGCGGCGATTACTGCAGTGCCGGAAAGCGCATTTCGCAATACGAAAAGCCTTTATACCATGACGCTGCCTACAACGACCCGCTCCATCAGCCAGTATGCATTTTATGACAGTAACATCAGATACATTGATATTCCGGGCAGTGTGTCCTATATTGATCCGTTGGCATTTAATACCGCTAAAAATCCTAACTCTGATGGTTCTTATAATAAGATAGAGTTTTATTGTGAACCGGACAGTGCTGCGGCAATTTATGCCAATGAGCATGATAATATCATAGTTACGGACAGACCGGACAGCACAACCTTTAAGGTGGTTTTCTGGAATGGCTCCGAAATTGTAGATACACAGGAAGTACTGAGAGGGCAGGCTGCAGTAGCGCCTCCCGATCCTGTCAGGGAAGGGTATAAATTTACGGGCTGGCTCCCCTCCAATTTTACGGAAGTCAGCAGAGATATGGATGTAGTGGCGCAGTTTGAAAGAATTGATTCTGCGGAGACCAAGTTTAAGGTAGAATATATTGATTACAATGACAATGTGATATATACCTTTATGGCGGCTGCTGGGGAGAACGCGCCTGCAATCGTACCTCCTGCAAGAGAGGGTTATACCTTTGTCGGCTGGCGTCCGGCAATTACCAACATTCAAGAGAATGTAAAAACATACGCCCAGTATGAAAGAGGCACTGGAGGAAATCAGGGCGGAAACCAAGGCGGAAACCAAGGCGGCAATGGAAATAACGGAAATAATGGAAGTAATGGAAGTAATGGCGGCAACGGCACGGTAAGCGGCGGTGATGTGAGTGGCAACGGTACGGCGAATCTGTATACACTTACAGTACGAAACGGCAGCGGTTCGGGAAGCTATGCGGCGGGAGCGACTGTTATTATCATA
>CAMWUP010000185.1 GCA_947177465.1 uncultured Lachnospiraceae bacterium | reverse complement strand
GCCGGCGAATCCTCTGCAAAGGTAAATAGGACTCGTATCGGCGATGCCGGCATAGAGATAAAGTATGCGGTGTCCGGCGGCAGTGGTTATATAGATTTGCCGGTCGGATCGTCACTGGAAATCAGCTTTAACCGTAGCAGCGGTGCGTTTAATCCGCTGCCCGGCGGGGGGTATTGCACAGAGATAGTTATCAGTAAAGGAAATACAGTAAAAACATTGAAGCTTTATTATCTGACAGGTAAGATAGAATTACAGTAGTGCAGTAAGAGGGAGAATGAAAGGTGATGCGGATGTTTTGGAAAGGAAGGAAAAAACTGAACAACAGGGGACTTACCCTGATGGAACTGATTTGCGCAATTGCGATTCTGGGCATTGTGACAGCGAGCATCGGAAGTGTTATGGTGGTCAGTGCGCGCAGCTATCAGCGCGGCAGTGATGAAGTCAGCCTGCAGCAGGAAGCACAGATAACAGCCAACCAGATTGCAGATTTGGTAATAGATTCCACAGCAGGGGTTTCATATTCCTGTCCGGAGGGTGTTTTCCTGAGTGAGGCCGATGCGAGGGCAGCGGGCGCCGCCGTAGGGGGCGACAGAACATTGTCGGTAGACGCCAATGGGCATCGGTACGTGGTCGAGTTCAAGTCAACCGAAAATAAAATATACTATTCAGAATATATTGTAAATCCTGACGGCACGGCGTCGCCCTATGAAAGCGAACAGCTTATGGCGGAAAATGTCAAATTGTTTACGGCAGATGTCAGAAATTTTTCGGACAGCGGTTATCTGGAGCTGACTTTAGGGTTTGAAAAAAGTGACAGAACTTATGAGGCGACATTTACCATTACGGCGCGTAACGGCGCGGTAACGGTCAGCGGAACAGAGGCGGCAGCCTCCATTGTAACGGAAACCGAGCTGGTGCTAGAGCCGAATCAGACTTATCAATTGGAAGCAAGCATTATAGGACCGTCGGATACCAGAATGACATGGGTTTTAAGCGGCGGCAGTACGGATACCGCTACACAGGTATTTAAGGACGGCGAAAACTGGAAGATTACCATAGGGCAGAATGAAACGGCAAGTGAAATTTATCTTTTGGTGCGAAGCAATGCCAAGAAGGAAGACGGAGTCACGCCGCAGGCACAGCAGACAGTCATTGTACATATCAGACGGGTGACGGCAGTGAATTTGAATGTAACGCTGCAGAGCGGCAGTGATTTAAACGCCGGAGCGGAATATCTTATTACGGCAGATGTAGCCGGAACGAATCTGCAAAAGCTGATGACGGGTCCTAGTGATGTTGAACCGCCATATGTATCTCCCTACAAAGTGGAATGGGGATATATTTACTCTGTAAACGGGCATGCGGTCGGCGGGGATGACTGGACGGATTATCAGTGGCAGCCTTGGTACCATCCGTCGCCGAGCGATTATTTCACTGTATTAGAAGAGATAGAAGGGTCGGACAGCACGGCGCCCAGCGTTCGTATTAGACTGTTGGAAAATATAGATGAATACAGGCAGCTTTTAGTGACTGCAACGGCAACCCATCCGGAAGGGACTGCGGGTGCACCGCCGGTGAGCAGTAACAAGACAGGGCTCTCTTATGGGCATGTGGCAGGAATGCATTTGTTTTATAAGGCGCTTCACAGCTATTCAGGAGAAGGTATGTATCGCGGTACGCCGGATGCACAGGTTGTAGATTTTGCCTATGACTTGATAAAGGGAATGATACAGGCTCAATATGGCAATGTAGGATTTCTTGATAATTGTGTCAGATATTACCGATTCCGTCCGTTTACCGTGAATGAGGCAGGCGAGAGGGTGTACGGTCCTTGGGTCAACTGGGCGCCGACAACGAATGAAGGCGGCGGTGCCATCAAGATGCGTGGCGATACTCTGCGTTTTGAGTTTGATAAAAATTATGAAGTGCAAGTGAAATACTGGTGGTATGATGGTAATGTAAATAATGTAGTCTGGCCTTTTGCAGGTATGCCGGATGATATCAATGTCGTTACGGCAGATATTTACAGGGCAAAAGTGTTCTTCCGGATTACCGATAGCTCATGGAATGAAATCGTGACAGATGCTGTTAAGCTAGGCACCAAAGAGGCGCCATATCTGCTTCCGAATAATGGAGAAATCCATTTGGAAGGTCGGTTGACAACTGCACAGGAAATGGGTGCGGACCAGAATTATATCAAAGACCATGTGTCATACAGGCTGGAAAAATTGGAAGGCGACAGTTGGACTACTGTTTATGAGACGCCGGGGCAGGAAATGTATCACTTGTCTCCTGTAACCTGGAATGCCGGTTCGGGTGTGTACCGTATTGTAATAGGGCTGAAGGGTGTTCCTCACAGAACCTATAACTATGCGACCCAAAGCTATAGTGAAAGTATACGGGACTGCTGGCTTTATGATGAAGTAAGCGGAGATGGGATTTTTTATTTTCAGGTTCCCTGAGTGATATACAAAGATTTTTCATAGGTACAGGAATAAAAGCAGGAAAATGTCCTGCTTTTATTCGTTGTGCGCAAGTAAAAGAAATTTTTTAAAAATTTTTAACTTGCGCACAACAATATTTTGGTGTATAGTGATACCCGATTATTGAAAAATGCGTTTGGGGGAAATCAAATGGCAAAATATCTGGTTATTGTGGAATCACCTGCCAAGGTGAAGACAATCAAAAAATTTCTGGGCAGTAATTACGAGGTGGCGGCAAGTAACGGCCATGTCAGGGATTTACCAAAGAGCAGGCTCGGCATTGACGTGGAGCATGATTATGAGCCAAGGTATATTACCATCAGAGGGAAAGGGGATATACTGGCGAAGCTTCGCAGGGAAGTGAAGAAGGCAGAGAAAATCTATCTTGCAACAGACCCTGACCGTGAAGGGGAAGCGATTTCGTGGCATCTCTATCACGCATTGAAACTGGAAGATAAAAAGACTTATAGAATAACCTTCAATGAGATTACCAAAAATGCAGTGAAGGAGTCCTTGAAGAATGCGAGGGAAATCAATACGGATTTGGTGGATGCACAGCAGGCGCGCCGCTGTCTTGACAGAATGGTGGGGTACCGGATTTCCCCGCTTTTGTGGGCAAAGGTAAAACGCGGGCTTTCTGCGGGAAGGGTGCAGTCTGTGGCACTGCGTATTATCTGTGACAGAGAAGAAGAGATTAACGCTTTTATACCGGAGGAATACTGGACGCTGACGGCTTCTCTTGCAGTAAAGGGAGAAAAAAAGCCGCTTGTGGCAAAATATTACGGCGAAGGAGACAAAAAAGCGGTTATCTCGTCAAAGGAAGAACTGGACGCCATCAAAGCCTCTCTGGAAGGGGCTGTCTATCAGGTAAAGGAGGTAAAAAAGGGAGAGCGAATCAAGAAGGCGCCGCTTCCTTTTACCACATCCACGCTGCAGCAGGAGGCGAGCAAGGTTCTGAATTTCTCTACACAAAAGACCATGAGACTGGCGCAGCAGCTCTATGAAGGCGTGGAAATCAAAGGCGAGGGCACCATCGGTCTGATTACGTATCTGCGTACGGATTCTACCCGTGTGTCGGAGGAAGCCGAGCGCATGGCGAAGGAATATATTGACGAGGTGTATGGCGCTGCGTATGTGGGGGAAGGGACGGAAAAAAAGCAGGGGCAGAAGATACAGGATGCACATGAGGCAATCCGTCCTACCAGAATTTCCCTGACGCCTGCGGCGCTTAAGGCGGAGCTTCCCCGCGATTTGTTCCGGCTTTATCAGCTCATCTGGAAGCGGTTTGCGGCAAGCCGCATGCAGCCGGCAAAATATCATACGGTTTCGGTCAAAATTGGAGGCGGCAGTCATATATTTACAGTAGCGGCTTCCCAGCTTTACTTTGATGGTTTTATGAGCGTCTATACTCAGGAAGAAGAGCAGGAGACAGAGGCGCGTCTTTCTGTGGAGCTGGATAAGGATACGCTTCTTACCCATACGGGCTTTGAAGAAAAACAGCATTTTACCCAGCCGCCGGCACATTTTACAGAGGCTTCACTGGTTCGTGCGCTGGAGGAACTGGGAATCGGGCGTCCCAGCACCTATGCGCCGACGATTACCACCATTCTTGCCAGACGGTATGTTATAAAAGAAAACAAGAATCTCTATGTAACGGAATTGGGCGAGGTTGTCAACAACATGATGAAGGAAGCGTTTCCGACGATTGTGGATGTCAACTTTACCGCTAACTTAGAGGCGCTTTTAGACGGCGTGGAGGAGGGCGGCATCAACTGGAAAACCGTGGTTTCCAATTTTTACCCCGACTTGGACGAAGCGGTGAAGGCTGCGGAAAAGGAACTTTCCGAGGTAGAGATAGCCGACGAGGAGTCTGACGAGGATTGCGAGAACTGTGGCAGGCGTCTGGTAATCAAGTATGGTCCACATGGTAAGTTTTTGGCATGCCCGGGCTTTCCGGAGTGCCGCAATACCAAGCCTTATTTTGAGAAAATCGGGGTGGCATGTCCTAAATGCGGCAAGGATATTGTCATAAAAAAGACGAAAAAGGGAAGAAGATATTACGGCTGTATAGACAATCCGGAGTGCGATTTCATGGTATGGCAGAAGCCTTCTGATGTCAAATGTGAAAAATGCGGTTCCGTGATGCTGGAAAAAGGAAATAAGCTGGCATGCTCCAATGAACAGTGCGGGCATATTATACAGAAGGCTGCCGCAAAGGAGACATAAAAGCTTAAACTGTTACGAAAGAATATAAAATTGTGAAAATTGACTGTATTTTCATTGAAAATCAGATTTGTGTGTGGTAAAATAGGAATGGATTTTGAAACCGAGTTCATTTTAGCATTATCTGCGGGAGGCGTACCGCAGGTAACGGAGGAATCTGAATGAGTAGTGTACAGTTGTTAGACAAAACCCGAAAGATAGGGAAACTATTGCACAATAACAATTCCAGTAAGGTGGTTTTCAATGATATCTGCAAGGTTATGCGTGAGATTGTAAATTCCAACGTACTGGTCATCAGCAAGAAGGGCAAGGTGCTGGGAGTAGGGAAGCTTGACAGCATAGAGCCGATAGAAGAGCTGATAGACGAAAATGTGGGCGGGTTTATCGATTCCATGCTGAACGAGCGTCTTTTGGGTGTGCTTTCCACCAAAGAAAACGTAAATCTGCAGACGCTTGGCTTTGAACAGACAGACACAAAAAAGTTTCATGCAAACATTACGCCCATCGAGATTGCGGGGGAACTTCTGGGGAAATAGTTTTTTTATAAGTGCAATGAG
>CAMWUP010000184.1 GCA_947177465.1 uncultured Lachnospiraceae bacterium | reverse complement strand
TTGCCGCAACTCACTTAGAATATCATGAGTGCTTTCTTTTGTCAACAACTTTTTTTACAAATTTTATTTCAATTTGCAATTGTTATTTTTTGCCTTCTTGTCAGCAACGAAATCGAGTATATCACCCGCTTTTCTGTTTGTCAATACCAATTTCGATATTTTTTTACTTCTTTTTACATCACTGCAGCAAGGTCACTGCACTCCCCACTTCTGTGCTTACTGTCAGCTCCAGCTTTTCAATCGTTCCCAGTGTATCGTCCACTTCGGCAAGCAGTACCAATGAGATTTCTTCTCCCGCTGCCAAATTTCCCACATAAGTACTGAGGTCATCCAAAAGCATTGTAGAAATAACATGGGTTCTCTCTGTATCATTTATCCTGACTGCACACCTGGGCGCAATGAAATTGATATCAAGGTTCTTTTCCTCTCCTGTTATATTCTGCAGGGAGAAGGTCAGCACCAACAGCTTTTTTCCTGTAGAGGCATCCAGTGCAAAATATGGCGAGTCATCACTGCTGCCGTCGGGATAGGAGTCCAAAAGACTGCTGCCCATATAGGTTATTATAACACCTTCCGGTACAAGCAGTGAATCAATAGACTGGTATGCCGTCTCATCACTACTATTCTCACTATTATCAATGACTGGTGTATCTGCAGTCTCATCCATACCACCAGCTTCCGGTTCCTCTGTTTTTTCCGGCTCCTTTTCTTCATATAAAGATAAATCTACCAGTCTGCTGCTATAATCCCTTGTATGACGCATCACCAGCGCCACCGCATACTCTGCGATTGCATCCTGCTGTGCCTCTGTCATCGACGGCAGCGCCGCACCGCATCCGGTAAACAATATCAAACATAACACTGCTATTCCACAGCCTATTTTCTGCTTTTTCATTTTTACTCCCATCTGTGCATTTTGCTGCACACATATTCTATCTCATAAAATTTTACTACCTATAGATTACACTATTTTTTTTTCCAATGCAAGATATATACCGGATATTGCAAGAGCAATCAGACCCACGATTAGAAAAAGAATGATTTTTTCCGTTGTTTCTGCTCCTGCAAAATCATAAAGTACTACTTTCGCACAAACCACCAGCGTCAAAGCAAGACCGGTTATCCGCAATCTCTTCTGTCTGATGGCAAAGCCTGCCGCGACAGCCCCTATTGCAATCAGTATCAGCAGGATACTCTTTAAAATAGGAATCGGTATATTCCAAAGCAATATCATATAGCACAAAAACAGCACAAATAAAATCTCCTTGATTTTAAAATCCATGCCAAACCGCTCCCTGAACGCTAATACCATAAAGGAAATTCCCAACACCAGCATAATGCCGTATGAGACGTGATTTTTAACAACTACCGCCGCCAGATACAGACATGCTATAAAGAACAGGTTTATATAATTGAAGATTTTGATGTATTTCCCTCTGAAAAATTCTATGCTGTTAAACAGAATCACACCAGTGAACAGTATACACATCAGCGCAGCCAGTGTAAGTTCATTTCTGAACAAAATCAATATGTACGCCCCAAATACACACATAATAATTTCTTCATATATGGATTTCCAATGGTACAATGCCGCGAGCGAAAACAAAAAAGCAGCCAAAAAGCAGAGCCCGCAAATCAGACTCGCCGCCAAATCAGCTTCCTTTTCCGGATATAAAGCGGAAACATGAAGCAGCATATCGTAGTCCAAAAACGCTGCCAATGCCTGCAGCACTGTAAAAAGCGTAATCAGCAATTCGCTTACCCTGAGAGTCTTATTACGGGATAATATTTTAGCGGAAGTAAAAACAGCAAGCGTCACGCCCATTCCCCACCAACGTAAACTGCTATTGCAAACATACAGTCTTGCCGCTGTACCGTCAAGCCATATGTTGTACACAAGTAATATGGTTGTACAAGCCATCCAGTACTGTATCCATTTCAGGCTGCTCTTTCTAAATAGAAAGAACAGGATGCCGCATATTACCAAAAACATACCTGACGCCAAATGAACGAAAACAGCAAAACCATCCCGAGACGCCAAAAGCGACAATATCACAAAATACATAAGTATCAGACTCGTCGTCACTGCATAAACCGCCACATTTCCCACTTTACCCTTATGGTGTCCGCTGCCAAAATAAGGCTTCTCAAGCTGATAAAAGCAACAGCCCTGCACCAGTATGATGAAAATCAGAAAAAAAAGCAGGTATGAAATATTTTCCAGATACCGCCACATCAGATTCACAAACACAATTGTAAATGCCATATTAGCCGTCAAATGGAAGATATTTGACATAACGCGGTTTTTCCTGATTGGCAGAAAAACCGTCATCAAGTTGATAAATACTATAATAGCCGTTATAAAGCAAAAATGTATTGCCTGCGTCTGTCCACTCTCTTCCGAAAGAACTCTGCTGATTGGAAAAATACAGACATAACATCCCATGAAACTGATAATTTTTAAGATTCCCGAATCTCTTTTTCTGCCGAGCAATACTGCCGTCAAGGAAATCAAAACAGCAATACCGGCGGCTATCCAGACATTAAAGTTTGCAAAATACAGGTAGTTTATCATGGTAGCCAGGTACATACTGCAAATACCAAGCCCTGTGATGCCAATTGCAAGCTTGGGCAGCTTTTTTTCCATATATAACTCTGAAAAAAGCAGTATTGCAGCCGCTATCCCATACAGGCACATACCCTTCAGCATACCATTCATATAATGAATACTAAGCAAAACAAACGCTATTAATATAAACAGGACGCCTACCACGCTCAAAACACCGGCTCCCACGGCAAACTCCACATTCTTTCGC
The DNA here is from genome assembly GCA_947177465.1 of uncultured Lachnospiraceae bacterium. GTDB lineage: Bacteria > Bacillota > Clostridia > Lachnospirales > Lachnospiraceae > Acetatifactor. Next base: position 2,449 of record CAMWUP010000184.1, on the reverse strand, counting down.
TTCGCCTTTGGCGGCTGTATGTACGGTACCTGTTGTATGTACTGTGGCTGCGGTGCGTATTGTACCTGCTGCATATACTGTGATTGTGGTATGTACTGCGCCTGCTGGTACTGTGATTGCGGTACGTACTGCGCTTGCTGGTACTGTGATTGCGATATGTACTGCGCCTGCTGCATGTACTGCTGCTGCCTCAGTCCCATGCGCTGCTGATAAATCGGATAGGTTCGGTTTAATTCTGCTGCTGCGTACTGCACGGTTATCCTTCCCTGCCGAAGCAGCAGCAACAAATTTCCCAAATACTCTGTATAATTTTCATCCTGTGACTGGCGGCACAGCATTTCAATATTGCGCTCCACTCCCATTCTTTCGTTATCCATTTACCTCTCCGCCCTTTCGTTCTCCTGCCTTACAATGTACGCCTCATATTTTGCCATATCAGCCTCAGGGCAGTCTGCTATCAGATAAACGCCGTCTTCCTCGTAGCTCTGTTCCAACACCTCTGTGTTTTCGCACAGATAGGAAACTATCTGTCCCTTGTCATAGGGAATCAGAAAAGCAGTTTTCCGGTTCTCTGCATACAGAGCAGCCAAAATCATATCAAAAAGCGCCTCCATGCCATCGCCTCTTTTGGCGGACATATAAATCCGGTTCTCCTTTATCTGTGGAAGCTTATCCATACACAAATCCGCCTTATTGTAAACATAAATAACCGGAATATCTCCGGCGCCCAGTTCCTTGAGCGTTTCCTTTGTCACTTCAATATGTTTCTTGTAGTTTTCGTCTGCATAGTCAACTACATGCAAAAGTAAATCCGCATTTTTAACCTCTTCCAGCGTAGAACGGAATGCCTTTACCAGTCCGTGCGGCAGTTTATTGATAAAGCCTACCGTATCCGCCAGAAAAAAAGGCTTATTCCGCTCATTGTCAATTCTGCGGACAGCCGTCTCCAACGTTGCAAACAGCATATCCTCTTCAAAAACACGTTTATCGGCATCCTTGACATAAGCGTCCACCATACCGTTTAACAAAGTGGACTTGCCTGCATTGGTGTATCCGACAAGCGCCACCTGCGGCACTCTGGAGCGCACCCGCTTTTTGCGCTGTGTCTCCCGCTCCCCCGATACCTCTTTCAATTCCTGTTCCAGTTCGGAGAGCCTATGCTCTATTTTTCTTCTGTCCAGCTCCAGCTTCTTTTCTCCGGCGCCCCTGTTGCTCATACTGCCGCTTGCACCGCCCTGCCTGCTCAGCGCGGCATGCATTCCCACAAGGCGGGGCAGAAGATATTTCAGTCTTGCCGTCTCGACCTGCAGCTTTGCTTCCCTTGATTTCGCTCTCGTTGCAAAAATATCCAATATCAGGTTAGTGCGGTCCATAACCGGAAGCTGCAATTCTTCCTCCAGATTCTTTAGCTGGGACGGGCTTAAGGTATCTTCAAAAATCACCAGCTCCGCTTCGCAGTCCTCTGCAAAGGAACGTACCTCCGCTACCTTTCCCGAACCGATGTACAGCGCTTTGTTCACTGTTTCAAGGCTTTGTGTGATAATACCGGTGACCTGCATATTACAGGCCTCCGCCAGACTCTCAAGTTCCTTCAACGACTGTTCAAAATCGTCTTCTCCGCCAGTGTTGACACCCACAAGCAACACCTTTTCCTTTTTATTTTCCTCCAAAATCAAATCCTCCCTCACCATTCCTCTATTCTTTTCCGACTGTCTCCAATTCAAACCAAAAGGCAACGCCATTCTCGTCGTTTCTCACACCATACCCCTGATTCATGGATTCCATGATTGCCTTTACGATAGAAAGCCCTACTCCGCTTCCGCCGTATGCTCTGGTCCTTGCCTTGTCAACCTTATAAAACTTCTCCCACAGATGAGGCATACTTTCCTCCGGTATCCTTTCTCCGGTATTAAACACCTCTATTCTGACTTTATTTCCCATCTGGTCAAACCGGATTTCAATCACTCTTTCTCCCTCGCAATGATTTACCGCATTGGAAAAATAATTGGCAAAGACCTCCTCTGTCTTAAATTCATCCCCCCACACATAGAGTGGAGTCTCACATGCCATGCGCACAGAAATATCATTCTGCTTCGTAAGAATCCCCGCTGACTGTATATAATTTCGTATCAGCAGTACAATATCGAAGCGCTCCATGCTCACCACATCATAGCCAAATTCCAGTTGGTTCAACGTCATCAGTTTTTTTACCATCTGATTCATTTTGGCTGCTTCGTCCATGATAACATCACAATAAAACGCCCTGCTTTCCGCGTCGTCGTTAATGCCCTCCTTAAGCCCCTCCGAATACCCCTGTATCAGCGCGATGGGTGTCTTCAGTTCATGGGATACATTGGCCAAAAATTCCTTTCGCATTTCATCGGTACGGTTTTTCTTTTCTATATCCTTTTGCAGTTCATTATTTGCTGTTTTTAATTCCTTTCTGGTC
>CAMWUP010000183.1 GCA_947177465.1 uncultured Lachnospiraceae bacterium | reverse complement strand
TTGCAAAGCAGGCGGATGTGGTGTTGGAAATCAAACGCGGAAGGGATACGCCATTCCGTTTTTTACATACATTTTACAATGTGTAGATAGTAATTTTACCTGACTGTGATATGATATATAGTAAATCGTTACCAAACAGAGGAGGTTTGCATGATTTTTTGTGTGGAAGATGACAGCAGTATACGTGACCTTATGCTCTATACGCTTTCGGCTGCCGGATTTGAGGCAGAGGGCTTCTCGGATAGCAGGGACCTTTTTGACGCATTGAGTAAGAAGCTTCCGGAATTGATTATGCTGGATATTATGCTGCCGGGAGAGGACGGCATACAGATTCTTAAAAAGCTGCGCGCGAATAGCGCCACGGCAGATATTCCTGTTATTATGGCGTCGGCAAAGGGAACGGAATATGACAAAGTAATCGGACTTGATCTCGGCGCAGATGATTACCTTGCAAAACCGTTCGGTATGATGGAAATGGTCAGCAGAGTGAAGGCGGTGCTGCGCCGTTTTGCAGCGAAAAAAGCGGACAAAATCCTCAGGGTGGGTGAGCTTACCGTGAATACCGGCGGGCATACGGTAGAAGCTTCGGGAGAACGGATAAGTCTTACGCACAAAGAGTATGAGCTGCTGCTGAAGCTTATTGAAAATACAGGCAGGGTGCTTACCCGTGAACAGCTTCTGCAGAGCGTGTGGGGCACTGATTTTGCAGGGGAAACGCGTACTGTGGATGTACATGTCGGCACTCTGCGCATGAAATTGGGAGTTTTTGGGGATTATATTAAAACAGTGAGGGGTGTTGGCTACCGGCTGGAGGGGATTTTATGAAAAAGAGTATTTTTCGCTCCATATGCCTTGCGGCGGCGATTGTGTTTGCGGCATCTCTGATTTTAATCATGAGTGTTTTGTATGATTATTTTTCCAAAGGGCAGCAAAGTCAGTTGAAAACACAGACAGGATTTGTAGCGCAGGCAGTGGAACGGGAAGGGATTTCTTACTTTGAGGGTTTTTCGCCGCAGGATATCCGTATCACGTGGATTGCGCCGGATGGCAGTATATTATATGACAGCGATTTAAATACTGACCAAATGGAAAACCATTTGAACCGTGAGGAAGTGAAGGCGGCATTGGCTTCGGGCTTCGGAGAAAGTGCAAGATATTCCACAACGCTTCTGGAACGCCAGCTTTATGCTGCGCAGAGGCTTTCGGATGGCTCAATCATAAGGCTTTCCAATGCACATCTTACGGTGGTTTCGCTTACGCTTGCCATGCTGCAGCCGATTCTGGTTGTCGGTATTGTCGCCATTATTCTGGCTTTTGCGCTGGCTTCCAGTCTGTCAAAAAAAATCGTGAAGCCGTTAAATGAGTTGAATCTGGATGAACCGCAGGGGAACAAGGGATATGAAGAACTAAAGCCTCTTTTTGACCGTGTGGACAGCCAGCAGAGACAGCTCAGGAATCAGGAAGCAAAATTGAGGCAGAAGCAGGAGGAATTTGTAACTGCGACAGATAGTATGAATGAGGGACTCGTTTTATTGAACGACAGGGGGATTATTCTGAGTATCAATAAGACGGCTTCCCGTTTATTGTCCATCAGTACGTTTTGTATCGGTAAGGATATACTGCTTCTGCATAACAGTCTGTCCCTGCAAGAGCTTCTGCGTGCGGCAAAGAGCGGGAAACATTCTGAAACGACGATGTGCCTTGACGGTACGGAACACCAGATTAATGCCAGTCCCGTTGTGTCAGACGGTCTGGTAACAGGAATCGCGCTCCTGATTTTTGACGTCAGTGAAAAAGAAAAGGCGGAAAAGATGCGGCGGGAATTTACCGCTAATGTATCCCATGAATTGAAGACGCCGCTCCATTCGATTTCCGGTTATGCGGAGCTTATGAAAAACGGAATCGTAAAGCAGGAGGATTTGAGAGAATTCTCGGAACGGATTTATGCAGAAGCACAGCGTATGATTGCCCTTGTGGATGATATTATCAAGCTTTCGCGTCTTGATGAGGGTATGGAAGAAATGAAATGGGAGGAAACGGATATCAAGGTACTGGCAGAGGAAATTGTCCACACTTTACAGCCGCTGGCAAAGGCGAAAAAAGTGCTGCTTACATTGGAGGGAAGTTCTGCCAAAATGAGAGGCATACCACAGCTTCTTGAGGGGATTATTTACAATCTTTGTGACAATGCCATCAAGTATAATCGGGAAAACGGGTCGGTCAGCCTGGAAGTAAAGGATGGCGGGGACTATGTGGTCCTTTCTGTCAGCGATACCGGAATCGGGATTCCAAAGGAGCATACCGAGCGCGTTTTTGAACGTTTTTACAGGGTGGATAAGAGCCATTCCAAGGAAGTCGGGGGTACGGGGCTCGGACTTTCCATTGTCAAACATTCCGCGAAAATCCATAATGCACAGATAGAGCTTCAAAGCGTTGTAGACGGCGGGACAACCGTTACTGTTAAATTTCCTAAGGAGCGGTCTTTTGAAAAAGATACAACTTACGCATAGGAAAAGAAAGAGGTAACATGATGGATATTTTTAACGGGCTATCTTTAATTGGCGGCTTGTGTCTGTTCTTGTTTGGAATGGACGTCATGGGAAAAGCGCTGGAATGCAGGGCGGGCGGAAAGCTCCGCAGTCTCTTGGAAAAGATGACAACAAACAGGGCGGCCGGTATTGCCACGGGCTTAGGCGTGACTGCCGTGATACAAAGCTCATCGGCTGCTACGGTTATGGTGGTGGGGTTTGTAAATTCCGGTCTGATGAATCTGAAACAGGCAATAAATGTCATTATGGGCGCGAATGTCGGAACAACCGTTACGGCATGGATTCTCAGTCTGGCGGGGATTGACAGTAAAAATATTTTCATACGGCTGTTGAAGCCGTCTTCTTTTACGCCGGTTCTGGCATTGCTTGGAATTATTTTATATATGTTCTGTAAGGATGCCAAAAAGAAGGATACGGGAACCATTCTGTTAGGCTTTGCCACGCTGATGTTTGGGATGGAAACCATGTCGGGAGCAGTATCAGGGCTTGGCAGTATTCCGGCATTTCGGGAATTGTTTCTGATGTTTGAAAATCCTGCGCTGGGTATGCTGGCAGGGGCGGCGCTGACTGCGGTTATCCAGTCGAGCTCGGCTTCGGTAGGTATTTTGCAGGCGCTTGCCGTGACGGGACAGGTAAGTTACGGGGCGGTCGTTCCCATTATTATGGGACAGAATATCGGCACCTGCATTACTGCGATGCTTTCCGCTATCGGAGCAAATAAGAATGCAAAAAGAGCAGCGCTTGTTCATCTGTCTTTTAATGTAATCGGAGCCGCAGTCTGGCTTACTGTATTCTGCATCATAAAAACGGCTTTTGCACCGGTGCAGTTGTATGCACCTGCATCATCATTTGGGATTGCAGTTTTTCATTCGGTGTTTAATGTACTTTGTACGCTGTTTATACTCCCTTTGTCCGGTCTGTTGGAAAAGCTGGTTTGCCGTCTTGTACCGGATGCAGGGCAGCCGGAGGTACAGGCGGAGCTGGACGAACGGCTTTTTGCCACGACGTCCATTGCGTTGGAGCGGTGCCAGAAAACAGCCGCGGATATGGCGCTGTGCGCAACCGACGCACTGAAGGGCAGCCTTACCATATTGAAAAAATATTCTTCCGAGCTTGCTGAAAAAATACGGGATGCGGAGAAAGAAACAGACCATTATGAAGATATATTGGGCACATATCTGGTAAAACTCAGCGCCAGAAGGATCAGCGAAACCGACAGTAATGAGGCGGCAAAGCTTTTAAAGCTGATTGGAGATTTTGAGCGCATATCGGATCATGCCGTGAACCTTGTGGGTTCTGCCGAGGAATTGAGGGATAAAGATTTGCATTTATCGAAATCCGCAAGAGCGGAGCTGGCAGTGCTGTCGGCAGCGGTGGATGAAGTCCTTGACCTTTCGCTGAAAGCATTTCTGAGAAATGATTTACATTCAGCCGGTCTTGTGGAGCCGTTGAATCAGGTAATCGGCGGACTGAAGGAAATCATGCGTACGAACCATATCCTGCGCCTGCAGCAGAGCCAGTGCGGGATAGAAGCAGGCTTTGTCTGGTCTGATTTGCTGACTGATTTAGAGAGGGTGTCGGGGCATTGCTCCAATATTGCAGGCTGTATCATTGATATGGCAATGGGGAATCTGAATCTGCATGAATCCTTCCATGAGGTAAAAAAGGACAATGCGGAATATCAGGCGCAGCTTGACGCTTTTGCAGGGAAGTATGCGCTGATGAGATTGTGAGAATAATTCAAAGGCTATTTGGATTGAGAACGCCTGAAAAATGCGCTATAATTGCGAAAGGAAAGAAAGGGGGGATACCATGCTGCGCATAGCAGTTTGTGATGATGATAAAAGCGCAGTTTTGTCCCACAGGCAGATTGCAGAGGAGTGTTTAAGGCAGTGCGGAAGTGTTGGAGAAATCGCGGATTATACGGACAGCAGCAATCTGCTTTATGACATTACGGAAGATAAGCTTTTCTTTGATTTAATTCTGCTGGATATAGAGATGCCAAATAGCAGCGGCATGGAGCTTGCGGAAAAAATCAAACCATATCTGCCAAATGTGAAGATTATATTTATAACTTCCCATATAGAATATGCCATAGATGCTTTTGAACTGGCAATTTTCCGGTATGTACCGAAGGATGATACAGGCAGACGGCTGCCCGCGGCTATACGGGATGCCCTGAAGCTGATACTGCTACAGGATGGCAAAACATATACCATTCGGACAAACAGCAGGCTTGAGAAAATCCCGTATAATGAAATTTATTACATTGAGCGTGACGGAAAAAACGCCTGCATTAATGCCGCAGGCGGAATATCAAAGGTGCGGAAAAGCCTGCAGCAGGTTTATGAAGAATTGGAAGCAGAAGAATTCATCTATATTGACCGGGGCTGTATCGCCAACATGATACATATTATGCAGGTTAAAGACGGCATGGTTGTCCTAAAAAACGGTGCTTCGCTTCCTGTCAGCCGTTCCCATTTGCAGGCAGTAAAGGAACAAATCAACACTTACTGGGGGGCACATATATGACGCTTATTTTACTTTCCGACGTCCTGACAGGGTGTCTGCGTGTTACGGTCTGTCTGTTTCTGACCGCGCGTCTGCTTCCGGCAGAGAAGCCGGATAAGAAAAGCATTGCTGCGGGGCTTTACGGTGCGCCTGTCATTGCTGTGCTTCAATTTTTGACAAGGTTTCCGGACTTTTATCGAATGGCATTAGAAG
>CAMWUP010000182.1 GCA_947177465.1 uncultured Lachnospiraceae bacterium | reverse complement strand
CCTCGGAAGCCTCCAATATCTCGTCACCGACAGCATCCTCCACATCGATACCTCCCTCTTCAAAGTACGCTATGACCTCTTCCACGGAATCGACCACCACGGCCATACATTCCTCGAGAAAAGCCTCCGCCTCCTCCGGAGTAGCCGCAACATCCTCCGGAAAAAGCTGCGACTGATTTTTCAAAAAACATGCTAATACTACATCGTCAAATTCATGCATATGGATTCTCCTTTCCTTAAAGATATTGCAACAATGCAAGCGGCTTTTCGATTACATAATCCGCATGGTTTTCCATTAATTCTTCCCGTTTCCTGAACCCCCACAGCGCACCTATGGTCACTGCGCCTGCGGCTTTTCCGGTCTGCATATCGGTTCCCGTATCTCCCAGATACAGAATATCCTCTGCGGTAAGCTGAAGCTGCTCTAAAATCCGGAACACACCCTTGGGACTCGGCTTTTTTTCGATTTCCGCCGTCTGTCCCTGTACCATATCAAAATAGCCCTCACCAAAAAGTGTGTGAATCACATCCTTCGTTCTCTCATGGGGCTTATTGGAAAGAACCGCAATTTTGACGCCTTTTTCTTTCAATGCGGCAAGCAGCTCCCTGATGCCGTCATAGGGCGCGACCTGATACATGCAGTACTCTTCAAATATTTTCTGATATTCCACAAACGCCCTGTCAAAATAGGCAAGATTTTTGTCCCCGCCGGCCCGCAGGCAGCGTGCAATCAACGTGTCCGCGCCGTCCCCCACAAAATATTTATACTGCTCCCGCGTATAAGGACCGAAACCAAACTCTCCCACCGCTTTGTCGGCACTTACCTTGATGGATTCCAAAGAATCTGTCAGTGTGCCGTCCAAATCAAAAATAACTGCTTTTTTCATCTGTCTGCTCCTATTCTTTTTGTCCTGCATACCTGATAAGCCCTTTATCCTTCAACTCCTGATAAAGCCTTCCTACAGGCAGTCCGACTACATTATTATAGTCGCCGCGTATTTCCTTTACATAAGCGGCAAAGCTTCCCTGAATCCCGTAAGCGCCCGCCTTGTCCATGGGCTCTCCCGTTTTCACATAGGCAGTGATTTCCTCCCTGCTCATGGGATAGACGATTACTTCCGTCATCGCATGAAAGGTATGCTCCTTTTCCGCTCCGTTTTCCTGATAGCAGAAAGTGACGCCCGTATATACCTGATGGGGATTGCCTGCAAGAAGCGTCAGCATCTCCTCCGCCTGCTCCGCATCAGCGGGCTTGCCAAGTATCCTGCCGCCGTATGCCACCACAGTATCCGCGCCGATAACCACCCGCTCTGTATTATTCGCATCCGCTCTTTCTGCCGACTTCCCTGCGCCCGATTTTCCCGCCGCCGTTCCCGTGTCCGCAGCAAGCTGTCCTTTCTGCAGTTTCTGCCACACATCCCGCGCTTTCTGTCGTGAAAGTTCGCAGACCACCCGCTCGGGAAGTGTCTCCGTGATGATTTCCTCACAGTCGCTTATACATACCCGAAAAGGTATCCCTATCTGATGCAGCAGCTCCCTTCTTCTCGGAGAGGCGCTCGCCAATATTATCTCATTCATGATGTGTCTCCGGAATAAATACCCTGCCGTCCGGCTCCTCCCGTTTGGCCTCTGCCAGCTCTCCCGCTTCTTTGCAGAAGGCTTCCTGCGAGTTATAGGTTTCCTTTCCTCTCCTGTCTACTTTTTCGTAAGTTCCCTCCGGCGTCAGAATATGCGCCTTGACCGTATCGCGGAGCTGACACCTTAAAATATGAAGCAGCTTTTCTTTCAGTTCTTCTTTTTCCACCGGAAAGAGAATTTCCACCCGCCGCTCCAGATTTCGCGGCATCCAGTCCGCACTGGCACAATAAATTTCATAACTGCCTTCATTTTCAAAATAGAAAATACGGCTGTGCTCCAGAAAATTGCCCACGATGGAGCGCACGGAGATATTCTCGCTCACCTCAGGAATCCCTACCTTCAGACAGCAGATTCCCCTTACAATCAATTCGATTTTAACACCTGCTGCGCTTGCCTCATAGAGCGCGGCAATCACATCGGCGTCACAGAGCGAATTCATTTTGGCTATGATTCTCGCAGGCTTTCCTGCAAGCGCAGCGTCCCTCTCCCTGCCAATCAGGTACAAAAATTTATCCTTCAGCCAGAGCGGTGCCAGAGACAGCCGATTCCAGTGCAGCGGCTCCGAATAGCCGGAAAGCATGTTGAACACGGCAGTCGCATCCTCTCCGATTGCCTCTGAACAGGTTAAAAGCCCTATATCCGTATACAGCTTTGCTGTCGCGTCGTTATAATTGCCCGTTCCCAGATGGACATAACGGCGGATGCCGTCCTCCTCCCTTCTGACAACCAGCGTAATCTTGCTGTGGGTCTTTAAGCCGACCAGACCATAAATCACATGGCAGCCCGCTTTCTCCAGCATACGCGCCCATACAATATTGTTTTCCTCATCGAATCTTGCCTTCAGCTCTACCAGAACGGACACCTGCTTGCCGTTTTCCGCCGCCTGCGCCAGCGCCGCAATAATCGGCGAATTGCCGCTGACGCGGTAAAGCGTCTGCTTGATGGCAAGCACATTCGGATCCTTTGCCGCATTGCGGATAAATTCCACTACCGGCGTAAAGCTCTGATAAGGATGGTGCAGTAAAATATCCCCGTTTCGGATTGCCTCAAAAATATCTCCCTCCGGCATAAGCTCAGGCACCGGCTGCGGCGTATATTTTTCCGCCTTCAGGCTCTCAAACCCTTCCAGCGCATACATCTTCATCAGAAAAGTTAAATCGAGAGGACCATCTATGGTATAGAGCGCCTCGTCTCCGATAGCAAGCTCTTTCTTTAACATCTTCAACAGTCGTTTGTCGATGCCCGCCTCCACCTCCAGACGGATTGCCTCGCCCCACTGCCGCTTCTTTAACTGCTTTTCAATCTCCTTGAGCAAGTCCGCCGCTTCGTCCTCTTCGATTGTGAGGTCCGCATTGCGCATAATGCGGAAGGGATACACACACACAATATCGTAGTTTAAAAACAGCTTGTGGATATTTCTCTCGATAATCTCCTCTAAAAGAATCACCCTTCTCCCGCCCTTGTCATCCGGCAGCTCCACAATACGGGGCAGTACGCTCGGCACCTGAACCGTGGCAAATTCCAGCTCGCCCCCGCCCTCTTTCTTTTTTACAAGCGCTCCCAGATTCAGGGATTTGTTACGTATCAGCGGAAAGGGTCTTGAGGAATCCACCGCCATGGGCGTCAGCACCGGATAGACATTATTTTCAAAATATTTATCCAGATATTCTCCTTCCTTCTCCGTAAGCTGCTCCTGCTTCTTGATCACATGCAGACCGTTCTGTTCCAAAAGCGGAAGCAAGGAACGGTTGTAGGTAGAATATTGTAAATCTACCAGCTCATGTATCTTCTCCTCCAGCCTGTTAAGCTGCTCCGTGACAGTCATACCCGCAATATCCCGCTTGGTATAGCCGGCGCTGACCATATCCTTTAAGGACGCAACCCGAATCATAAAAAATTCGTCCAGATTGGAAGCGGTAATACTCAAAAATTTCAGCCGCTCAAACAGCGGAATATTCTTATCACGCGCCTCCGACAACACTCTGTAATTGAAAAGCACCCAGCTCATTTCCCGATTGGTATAGTATTCCGGATTTTTAAACAGTATCTTTTTCTCTCCCATGACGCACTACTCCATCTTCCTAGTATCATTTACAAGCTTTTCTTCTGCCTGATGACAGGCCGCACATTGAATACCTCTTCAAAAAACTGCGCCCTGTTCGTAAACAGCCCTTTTTCCAGCGTAATATCCTCTCTGGTATCCACCGTCAGTATCAGTTCGTTTTCCCTCAACTGCGTCTTTATATTTTTAAACTTCTGCTTGTGGCTCCTGTCCATTCCGTTTGCAAGCCGCAAAATTGCCGTCAGCTTCGCCGTCGTCAGATACGCCTGCATATCCAGAGAAGAATCCCGACTCAGTTCTTCATAGTAAATAAATTCTTCGTGGTTAAATTTTACCACGTTGGCAATGATTTCCCTCTCCAGATGGGAAAGCCCGATGATTTCGGTTGCCATGATAATCTGGTAGGAGCACTCTCCCAGACTCGCCATACTAATATATTTGCCGCAGTCATGTAAAATTGCCGCAATCCGAAGAAGAAGCTGCTCCCGCTTCCCCAGTCCATGCAGCTTTTTTGTACTCTCAAACAGAATCATCGTCAGATTTTCCAGCGTTTCCGCGCGCTTTCTGCTTCCCATATAACGCTTGCTGATGCTCATGGCGCTGTCCACAATATCCTTCTCAAAATCATGTCCGCCGACCAAAAGCTTCTGTTTTTGCGCATATTCGTAGGCAATCCCGTCGCACAGCGTGACGCCCGGGGCCCAGACAAGCTCCGCTCCCGTCATCACCATTACCCTGTTTAACAGAACTGACGCAATAAACAGCAAACTTGCATTTTCCTCTGAGATGCCAAGCTTTACGGCTATTTCACCAGCACTTCTTTTCCGCATAAATTCCATCAGCTTCTGATACTGCTCCGCCGTCGCATACCCCGGCCTGTCCATATGTTCATTTTTTGTGTTGAGCAGGCCGGAAATATAATCGTCTACCAGAATCACATGCTTGATTTCCTTGTCCTTAAAATAAAACTTTTTCAGCATGGATAGCTGGGCGTCGCTCATTTCACTCAAAAGCTCCTCGAGCTGCGAAGGCTTCGCGTTGATTCTGCCCAACCTTTCGCGCAGCCACAACGCGCCAAGATGCAGGTTCTGCGTCGTAGTGAGCGAGCCTTTGTCAAACAGGGAAATCTGGATGCTGCCGCCGCCTATGTCCAAAATAACTGTTCCTTTCTCCAAAAGCCGGTCAAATTCCTCGCCCTTTGAAGCAATGGATTTGTAATCCAGAAAACGCTGCTCCGAATTGCTTAAAACCTCCGCCCGTATGCCGGTACGCTGGGTAATCCGGTCAAGCACAATGCCGCTGTTTTCCATTTCCCGCACCGCGCTGGTGCCGTAAGCCTGATATGCATCCACCTTGTAGGCTTCCATGATTTTGGCAAACTCCCGCAAAACCCTGTAAAGCTCGTCCGCCTTTTCATAGCTCAATTTTCCCGTAAAATAGGTTTCCGTTCCCAAGTCAATCCGATGTCTTACATGGTCGATTTCCCGCATCCTGTTTTTTCCGGAAAATTCAAATATTTTCATGGACAGCTCATATGAGCCTATGTCAACTGCCGCAAAGGTCTTCATAATAGCACTGCTCCTTTCTGTTCC
>CAMWUP010000181.1 GCA_947177465.1 uncultured Lachnospiraceae bacterium | reverse complement strand
GGCAGAAGGAGCTTTCCGACAAATTCAGTGATGGCGTGCCTGACGAAAAAGAATGGGAGGAGCTGCAAAAACGACTTGCAGAATATCAGGATAAAGAAAAAGAACTGGATGCGGCAAAAGAGCTTTCTCTGCAGACCGGCGCATCAGGGCAGAAGAAAGAGAAGCAGGCAGGCGGACGAATGGCAGTACTGGTGTTGGTTACGGTTCTGCTGTTCGTAGTCGGGGCGGCGCTTTTACTTGACGGGCAGAATAGAACGCCCGGTATATTGCTTTTGGGGCTTGGTGCAGCAGCGCTTGCCGGCGATGTATTGCTGTTTCTGCGGCAGCGGGGAAGCGCGGCAGCAGAGCAGACGGCAAGGCAGGAAGCTCTTGTGCGGCTCCAAAAGGAGTTTACGGACAAAAAGGATGATATTCGGGAAAGGCTGGCACGTTACGGGTATTACAGCCGGAATGGCGTGGCTTACGATTTTGCCATGCTGCAAAGGGAAGCGGAGGAGTATGAGGACTTTCGGAAGGAAACAGAAAGGACAAGAGAGCTCTTTGAAGAAAAGGCGCAAACGTGCAGGGATTCGCTGGAGTGTGCCGCTTCCTTTTTAGAGCGTTATATGCCGGAGACTGAGGGGCTGCGGGAGAATTTTAGAAATATGCAGACGGCTTTCCGAAAACTGCGGGAAGATACTCTCGATTATAACCGGCTGAAAAAAGCGGAAGAAAAAAGTAGGGAGAAGAGGGCGCTCTGCATCGAGCAGGAAAAGGAGATTCGGGCGCAGATACAGGAAGTACTTTCTGCTTATGATATGGAGTTGTCCTCTGACCTGAAGGATCAGCTTGCAATCTGGGGAACGGACAGGAATACGGCGGAGTATCTGGAAAAGGCAGTTGCGGAGCAGGAAAAGAGGCTGGAAGAATATAAGATAAAGAACGAGCTTTCCACCAGACCCGAAGGAGAAATGACAGATACGGGCATTCTGCGTGAAGAACAGTCGTCGAGAAGAAAGCGGCTTGCTGAGATTGACAATCAGATTGCCGATGCGGAGAATCTGCTGGAGAGGCTGCCGGAAAAGCAGAATGAACTGATACTTGCGGAAGAGAAGCTGGAGGAATACAGGGAAACACATTTTATTTATACCGAGGCGATAGCGGCGCTGCAAACGGCAGAACAGAACTTAAAGGACAAGTATATTTCTCCCATAAAAGAGAGCTTTTGTACATATTCTGAGGCGATTGAAAAAGCCATCGGGGAAAAGGTCACAATGGATAAGGACTTTCATATTACCTTTGAGCGTGGCGGTGAAAACCGCAAAGACAGGCATTTGAGCGCCGGGGAGAGAAGTATCTGCGCGCTGTGCTTCCGGCTTGCGCTGATAGATAACATGTATGAGGCGGAACAGCCCTTTATCATCATGGACGACCCTTTTGTGCATCTGGACGCCGCCCATATGGAAAAAACAGGAAGGGTGCTCCGTGAGCTTGCAAAGAACAGGCAAATCCTGTATTTTTGCTGTCATGAAAGCAGGAGCGCGGTAAAACGGAGCGAAGCTTAATTAGCCGGTCCTGCTCATCAGGAGGTCCCCGTTAAAAAGAACGGGAGACCTCCATTTCCTGTAAAATTTCAGCTACTACTTCTCTTTCATCAAAGTGGTATTTTTTGCCCTTGATTTCCTGATAGTCTTCATGTCCCTTGCCCAAAAGCAGAATAATGTCACCTGACTCCGCATGGGACATGCTGTAGGCAATCGCTTCCCTGCGGTCGTCGATTTCAATGTATTTGCCGCCGCCCTTTTTCAGCCCGACCTTGATATCCTCATTGATAGCGTGCAGTTCCTCGAAACGCGGGTTGTCACAGGTCAGTATGCATAAATCTGCATATTTGCCGGTGATTTCCCCCATATCATAGCGGCGCAGCGGGGAACGGTTGCCGCCGCAGCCGTACACGCAGACAAGGCGCCTTGGGTGGTACTGCTGTAGTGCGTTCAGTGCATTTTCCGTGCTGACTCTGTTATGTGCGTAGTCAATCAGCATGGAGTATTCTTTGGAAACAGGGAGCAGTTCCATTCGTCCCTTGACCTTTGCCTGTTCCAGGCCGTCGCGGATGGTATCGGGCGCAATCCCCATCAGCCGGCAGACAGACATAGCGGCAAGCGCATTGTATACAGAAAAATGCCCGGGAAGGAATATCCGGTATTTGCCTTCCATGATACCATGCACATGGAACTGCATACCCAGCCTGCCGTTCTGATTGAGATTCTCTATGTCGTAAGCTGCCAGATTAATAGCTGCTTCTGTAGAGCTGCCCGCTTCGGCAGGATTGTCCGTTGGGGCAGGGGCATTTGCTTTTACATGGCTTTCCGCAGCAGCGGAGAAGGTCGTTACCTGACAGGTATGTCCCTGCAAAACATCCCTGTAATAGGAATCGTCCGCGTTGACAATTCCATATTGGCACTGTCTGAAGAGCAGGCTCTTACATGCCAGATATTCCTCAAAGGAATCATGTTCATTGGGACCGATGTGGTCCGGCGAGAGATTGGTAAAAACGCCATAGTCAAACAGAATTCCGTCAGTGCGTCCCAGCTTTAATGCCTGTGAGGAAACCTCCATGACAACACACTCACAGCCGGCTTCTGTCATTTTGTGAAACAGGCTGTGGAGCTCGTAGGATTCCGGCGTGGTATTTTTCAGAGGAATATGCAGCTCGCCGACTGCAGCGCCGTTAGAGCCGATGAGTCCGGTCTTTTTGCCGCTGTTTTCCAGCACGCTCCGGATGATGTGGGTGGTCGTGGTCTTGCCGTTGGTACCGGTCACACCGATGGTAATCAGCCTGCGGGCAGGATAATCAAAGAAAGCAGCCGACATCAATGCCAGCGCTTTTCTCGTGGAGGGAACCGCCAGTACCGTAATATGCTCCGGAATCTGTCCGGCTGTGCCTTCGCGCTCTACGACAATGACGGAGGCTCCCTTTTTGATGGCGTCTGGAATGTAGTCGTGACCGTCCGTTCTGGCTCCCGTCATACAGACAAAGATGACGTTTTGCTTGATTTTGCGGGAGTCGTAGACAATGTCCTGCACTTCGGTTTCCATGGAGCCTTTTAAACACCGGTATTCCAGATTGGAACAAATTTTACTTAGTTTCATAAATCCTCTTTTCTTCTTATTCTGTCTGCACATGCAGGCAGAAGCTCGTCTTCTATTTCGCCCTCAAATACAGTGTGGGAAGGCCCTTCCATAATCAGGCGGTTGGTCTCCTTGTCCCACTCGATATCGAGAGGACCGCCAATCTGCTCCACCGTGACGTGGCGGCTGCAGCGGTCTGTCAGTACGCCCGCCACGACTGCGGTGGCGCAGCCTGTGCCGCAGCCGATGGTTTCTCCGGTGCCGCGCTCCCATTCTCTTATCTTAACATAGTCGCGGTCTACGAGCTCGGCAAAGGTAACGTTCGTCTTGTTGGGGAACAGGGAAGTCATATATTCCAAAGCAGGCCCGTACTTGTCCACGTCCAAATCCTTTACAGAATCCACGTAGGCGACACAGTGGGGGTTGCCCCATGAAACGGCAGTCACAAAAAATGTGCGCTCAAATACCTTGACAGGCTGTTCGATAAATTCAGAAAGCGAGGTCGCAACGGGTATTTTATTTGCGGACAGGACAGGTTCTCCGATATCCGCGCGGATATTGGAGACCAGGCCGTCCCCCACAGACAGCTTCAGTTTTTTTAAGCCGCCGAGCGTCTCGATGACAACCTCGGTTTGTGAAGTCAGCTTATGGTCATATACATATTTGCCGACGCTGCGGAGCGCATTGCCGCACATTTCCGCTTCTGTGCCGTCAGGGTTAAAAATCCGCATCCGGAAATCTGCTTTTTCGGAGGGGCAGATAAGAACCATACCGTCGGAGCCTACGCCGAAATGCCGGTTGCTGACAAGGCACGCCAGTGCAGAAAGAGAAAGGGGCAGTTCGTGAAGTTTTTGATGAACTGCGTCAATATAGACATAATCGTTGCCGAATGCCTGCATCTTTGTAAATCGCATAATTTTTCTCCTTAACGCATCGCCTGTTCCAAATCGTTGATGATATCCTGTGCGTTTTCAAGTCCGACAGAAAGCCGAAGGAAGCAGTCTGTGATGCCGAGATCTTCCTTCAGTGCCTTTGGCGTATCCTCATGGGTCTGAGTGGTCGGATAGGTAATCAGGGTTTCGGTTCCGCCGAGGCTTTCCGCAAACATAACCATGCTGACATTTTTCAGGATGTTCTTTACCGTTTCCAGACTGTCCACCGTAAAAGAAATCATGCCGCCGAAACCGCTGGTCTGTTTCTGTGTGATTTCATAGCCCTTGTGGTCGGGAAAGCCTACATAGAATACCTCTTTCACCTTGGGATGGGTGGAAAGCCACGCCGCCACCTTTTGTGAATTTTCGTTATGCCTGTTCATACGGACTGCCAGCGTCTTGATGCCCCTGATGACAAGCCAGCTGTCAAACGGGGAGAGCTGACTGCCGTGGGACTTTATGTGAATCTGTATCTTTTTTGCAATCTCTTCATCTTCTTTTATGACTACGATGCCGGAAATGACGTCGTTGTGTCCGCACAGATATTTGGTAGAGCTGTGTGTCACAATGTCGGCGCCAAGCATCAGCGGTTTTTGGAAATAGGGCGTTAAAAAGGTGTTGTCCACAACGGTGAGCGCGCCTATTTCTTTTGCCAGTGAGGAGAAAGCCTGAATGTCAGCCCCCTTCATCATGGGATTGGTGGGCGTCTCCACAAAAAACATTTTAGTGTTGGGCTGGACTGCCTTTTTTACGGCGTCTAAATCGGACATGTCCACATAGGTATGTGTGATGCCATATTTGCCGAAGACGTCGCCAATGATACGGAAGGTGCCGCCGTAGATATCATTGGACAAAAGTACATGGTCGCCCGGGTCAAGAAGTGAGAAAACAGCCATATTTGCAGCCTGTCCGCTGGAAAAAGCAAAGCCCTTGATACCACCCTCCAGAATCGCCATAGTCCGCTCAAGCTCCTGTCTGGTCGGATTGTCGAGGCGGCTGTAGGCGAAGCCGGTAGTTACGCCAAGCTCTGCGTGGCGGAAGGTTGCCGACTGGAAAATCGGCATGCTGACTGCTCCTGTCAGAGGTTCCGTTCCAAGCGCGCCGTGTACTACCTTGGAATCGTCATGCAAATGCTCTTTTTTGTCAAATACATCATAACTGATAGGTTGCTTCATAGATATCCTGTCCTTTCTTCATTGGAATGGAAAAACATGTCTGCTACTATTTTACCTCATTGGAGCGGATTATGCATTAATG
>CAMWUP010000180.1 GCA_947177465.1 uncultured Lachnospiraceae bacterium | reverse complement strand
CATTGAAATCCCAATATTCATTAACCCAGTGTTCCATATAGCTGTCACCTGTATCTCCAAAATCCATGAATCCGGCCCGGGAACGGCAGGGAATTCCTTTTGCCTTTAAAATTGCGCTGAATAACACAGAAGCCTGCCGACAGGATACCGTAATCCTTTTTGTCACGTCTCTGTTCTTTGTGAACCCTGTTTCATCCAAACGTAAAATGCCGGCAATCATGGAAACGGCGGTTATATATAATTCATCTTCATTTTTAAAACGCTGCTTGGGATAGGACGCAAATTTTCCATAATAAGTATCCTCTAAATAAGGAGATGGCTCTGTAAAATACATAGACGGATGGGTAATTTGATCGCAAACCAGCATTCCTATGGAAGGTATGTCGTCCGGCAGTGATAAGATAAAATCTTTATATATCCCTGCATACGTATAAATGCTGGTTTCCAGATAACGTTGATATATTTTTCTATTCATGTGATTTGTCACAACCTCCTAATATTTTTAGGAGTAGGCGCCTGCTCTGCTTAAATGCTATCAAAATAAAAAAATTACGTCAACTAAAAAATGATTTCTTCAATATAACAACCTGTTTCCTTTCTCACACAGCTCATAAATCTCATCATATTTTGCTTCAATCAGCGGCGTGAGCTTTTCTGTCTGTTTTTTCTGAACCTGTTTATAAAGAAAACAGGGCAATATCCATCCAAGAAAACCCGGCACCGCAAGGATGATGCACAAAATAATATGCGGCGGCTGCGCCGTCACGGCAAAGGTAGCGCCTGCCATAAATGCAGTTCCGATAATACCAAGCGCAAGCGCATACATTGCTGCCGCAGAAGTTTTTTCTTTTTCCAGCTTATCTATCTCATCGACACACGCCTCAAAATTTCTTTGCAGCCTTGTCAGTTCCATTTTATTGATAATCTTCCGGTCCCGCTTCAGCCACAGCGTCGCTTTTTTCGTCTGAGCCAAGACCTCTCTGCCCTGCCCGTTTTCCATCAGGCGTTCATCAGGCTTCCAGCCAAAATTTTCATACCCGTCAAGTAAAAAAGAAAGCCTGCTGCCCTCCGCCGTCACTTCTTTGTACTCATATCCCACAAAATCCTTCTGTCTTTTTTCTGTTTCGCCCACTATTGTACGCCTCCATTTGCTTCGCGGATATCCGCCACAGGCAGGGTCACTGTAAAGGTACTTCCCCTTCCTTCCGCGCTGACCACCTGGATATCACCGTCCATTAGCTCCAGCACTCTCTTTACCAGCGCCAGCCCCAATCCGTTTCCCTCCCCTGAATGGGAAGTATCCCCCTGATAAAATTTATCGAAAATGTGCCGTATACTTTCCCGACTCATCCCACATCCCGTATCAGACACTGTCACTCTGATATAGTTTTCGTCCGATGTCTGACTAACCATAATGCTTCCTCCTGCTTCCGTAAACTTTACTGCATTGCCAAGCAGATTGTTCCACACCAGCTCCATAAGATTGCCGTCCGCCTTTACCATCGCCATATCTTCGATTTCCGTTTCAAGCGCAATCCCCTTTTCCTCCCACGCATCCTCAAACTGCAGGATACACTCGCACAACTGCCTGCATACATCATAACGCTCCACTCGCGGCGTAATATTTTGGTTTTCCAGCTTATTCAGCTTCAGTATATTGCCGATTAAGCCGGAGAGCCTTGCTGCGGCGTTCTCAACAGCCTCTGCATATTCGATTCTTTTCTCTTCCGGCATTTGTTCTGTCTGAAGCAGCTCCGCATAATTTTTAATAATGGAGATAGGCGTTTTCATTTCATGGGATACATTGGATACAAAATCCGTCTTTAACGTTTCAATACTGCCCAGCTCCTCCACCATCTTATTAAAATCAAGAATCATAATGTCCAGATAATCCCGCTTATCCGCTGTATGAATAGTCGGAACATAGACGGAAAAATCTCCTTCCGCCACCTTCTTTGTCGCTTCCGCCATTTTGTACAAGGGTTCTTCATACGCATTTTTTATTTTCCGTCTTGCGAACATGGTAAGTCCTGCCGCCACTGCTCCCCAGTACAAAATCGGAACCCCTGACTTGACGGACGCATGCCACTGCAGCTCCTCCATCATCACAATCAGCCCCGAATGAATACCCGACATCAGAAGAAGCATACCCCAGTAAATAGCAAAAAGAGAAATCGCAAACTGCCATTTCTTTACCCGTCCCGAATCCTTCCTTTTCTCTTTTTTCATTGCAGCACCGCCTTATATCCAAGTCCCCTTACCGTCACAATTTTAAATCCGTCGCAGGCTGATAATTTATCCCGAAGCTTTGTCACATAGACGTCCACTGCGCGAAGGCTTGTGTCACTGTCCATACCCCAGAACTCGTCCATAAGCTGCGCCCTCGAAAATGTCTTTTTCGGATAGGACAACATTTTATATATGATGTTGAACTCCCTCGTTGTAAGCGCAATCTCCTCACCATCAATCTCCGCGCTCATGCCATCTGCGTCCAGCACCAAATTTCCTGCCACAAGCCTCCGCTCCGTCTCAATATTCGCCCTGCGCAGCAGCGCCTTTACCCGCAGCAGAAGCTCAGCCAGTTCTACGGGCTTTACCATGTAATCGTCTATACCGAGCTGAAAGCCTTTTTGCTTTGACGGCAGGTCATCCTTCGCAGACATAAACAGAATGGGAATGTTTGAATTTACCTGCCTGACTGTGCGGGCAAATTCAAACCCGTCAATCTCAGGCATCATAATATCGGAGATAATCAGTTCATACAGGTTGTTGTACATTTCCTCATAGGCCTCATTTGCCCCCAGACAGCCCTTTGTCTGAAAACCGCTGTCATTTAAATAAGTACAGACAATCTGATTCAGCTTCACATCATCTTCCACTACAAGGATATTAACCATAAATTGTATCTCCTTTTCCATTGTTGTCCTTTAATTTTCGGGTTGCATGTATCATCATATAGACTGCCATTCCCAGCACAATAAGACTTACGCCCGCTCCGGTTGACGCCGTCATAATCTGCCGGAAATTTGCATCATCTGCCGCGCCGAACTGCGTCAGCATGGCGGTTTCCAGAGAAAGCATGGACACCATTGCAGCCGTCAGATTAATCACCTTTGCCGCTGACAAAACGGGACTTCCATACTTTCTGAATTTTGCCACATTCCATACAGCCGTAATCGTCGCATAAAAAGCATACATCGCCATAATGTAAATCAGTACGCCCGGGTATGCAAAGCCGCTGTTCTGATGTATAACCAAAATAACAATGCCCGCCAGTGCAAAATTCATCAGCAGCAAAATGGTCCCGCACAGCCGATATCTTTTCCACTCGGAAACTATGTCTCTTCCCTGCTTTCTCACATAATGCAGCAGAGAAAAGCGCATGACGGCAAGCAGAATATAGTATACAGCCAAGGTTACAAACCACACGGATTGATAAAGGATGCCGGAAAACATTTTTACGCCAGCATAAAAAAGATTAATCAGAAACCCCAAATACAGAGCCGCCTCCGCTCTGAACCTGTCTTCTCTCAAATATCTGTTAACCACGGGAATGCCTCGTACCCTTTTTACAAGCGGATGCTCTCCCATCCCCTGCCGTACAAAACGTACCACGCCCACGATGCCCGTAATGGTAATGACAACTGCGTAGGCAGACCAAAAATACGAAGCATATGCAATAAACGGATTCACATTCTCTCCTGCAAGCGCATAAATCACAAGCATGTAAGCCGGTATCGAAATCAGCAGGGTCGGAATCGGAGGCAAAAAGAATACTTTTCTGCATATATTCTTTGACCGCTCTTTCATTCTCTGTAAATTCATCGGACGCCTCCCCTGTAAGATATAGGGGTATTATAGCATACTTTTGTTTCTGTTTTGTTTTTAATTTGTGTCCAAATTGTGTCCACGCTCTGCGGCGCTCTTCATTTCCCTTTCCTTCTGCTCCGCCGCCAGCCGCGCCCTTGCCTCTTCTACGGATTCTCCCTCTTTCGTCAGAAAATTGTCCACAAACTTATCTACTATTTTGTTGAAACCGCCTACCGCTCCTCTCTCCATTTTCTTGTAGCCGCCAACCACTCCTTCTTCTATTTTCTTATAGCCGCCAACTACTCCTTCTTCTATTTTCTTATAACTGCCAGTTACTCCTCTTGCAAGCTTCTCATTTCCCTTTACTACTTTTGATTTTGCCACAGCTTTTCCCTCCATTTCTTTTTATATTTCACTTTCGTGATTGCGAAATTCTTATTTGCCGATAAAAGAATAACAGCTTATTATTTCAATCCTTTTATAAACGGAATCAGACAAAGTAGAACTATAATTCCCGCAATTCCTACAACAATGCCTGCCACCATATTGCTCCAAACCATCGTCAGACACATGCCGACACCAAACAGCAGCGCGCCGGCGATGCCTATCAGTGTCGCGCCGATTGTCTTGCCGGACAATTTTATCGGCGCCTTGTTTTCCATCCTTCTCCACACAAGCACCATGACCAGCAGCACGACCGCGCCGATAACTCCCATAACGACACCCTGCCGAAACGCATTCCATTCCGGAATCAATACCATACACATGCCAAGCGCAAACAAAATTCCTCCGATTGTTCCTAAAATCATTGCTGTAAACGTACTCTTTTTCATTATGCAATACCTTCCTTTCTTCTGCTCAACATTGTTTTTGCATTTCATTTGATGGTATGAGGATAACACCTTATTGTTTGCATAATGTTTGACTTTTGTTTCGGAAATGTTAATTGTGAGGAATTTTCCTTGAAAATTAAGGATTTATTGAGTTGATTTTTAGAAATTACACCATCTTTACCCCACTTGGTGTAAAGATTTTTTACTACCAATTTGACGGTTGAAGCTTTTTTCAGATTCTACCGCTTCAAATTTGCTCATCTCGGATATGAGCGTATCTTCCGTCACATGGCAATACAGGTTCATTGTGATATTGACACTCGAATGCCCTAAAATAACCTGCAGTGTTTTGGGATTCATGCCACGCTCGATGCATCTAGTTGCAAATGTATGTCTAAGCGTGCGGGGAGTAATGGTTTAAAGTTCTCATGTTTTTCAGCTATTCGGTCTGAAATAATTTTCATAACCAAGTCAGTGTCGTTTTGGCTGACGGGAGCATTCCTTGTAGTAACAAATACCAAGTCTTCAAATCCCTCTGACGCTTTCTTTCCTTTGGCTTCAATTTCAGCTTTCCAGAGTTTTTGTCTTTTCAGAATCTGATATGCTTTTAAGGCCATCGGGATTTTACGCTTTCCCTTTTCTGTCTTTGGCTCGTGAAATTCATTGATT
>CAMWUP010000179.1 GCA_947177465.1 uncultured Lachnospiraceae bacterium | reverse complement strand
AAAGCCTTGTACAAAACCGGACTTGTATTTTGCACATCACGCGGATGCAGACCATGCGGAGGAAGTGTTTGGAAAGGGTGGCGCGCTCGATGCGCTTGTAGAACTGAAGGAGGAGGGAAAGCTTCGATATACGGGGATTGCGAGCCATTACTATGATATTTTGCTGCGGGGCGCAAGGGATAAACGTGTGGATGTACTGCAGGGCAGCGGCAATCTGTTAGAGCGTGGGATGTTGGACCGTATTCGGGAAGAGCCGCTTTTTCAAGAGAAAGGATTTCTTGTCAATAAAGTGTATGCGGCAGGACTTCTGCCGGAGAAATTTCCGGTTCGGACGCTGCTTGATTTTGTGCTGTCCTATCCCGTAGCCAGTGCGTTGATTGGAATTGGTACAAAGGAGCAGGTGGATGCTGCCATGAGTCGGAATGATTGGATGCCGGAAGAGGAGATTCCTTCCTTTGAAGAAGTGCTTTCCAGATTGGAAAAAGAATATACACCAATTCCCTGCGACAGGTGCCAGAAGTGTATATGTCCTTTTGGGACAGAGATTCATACATTATTCCGTCAGTATCAGTATTTTTATCTGGGAAAAGACTATTGGGCGCTGAAAAAGCTGGCACTTGGCATTACGGAAAGTGCAAGGCACTGCAGGGAGTGTATGCAGATGTCATGCATGGATATGTGTCCAAGGAAGATACGCATTGCGCAGGAAATACAGAAAATAGAACGGTTGGTTCAAGAGCATTTGTAAAGGGAGAACGGTATGATATGGTAACGTGTTAAGCTTTTTAGGCATGGAGGGCATAGCTGGATTGGCAGCAGGATAAAGGAACTGGATATAATGTTTAAGAATGTAAGAAGTAAGGGCTTTTAAAGATGCACTTATTGTAATTTGCAGGATTGCTGTGTATAATAGGTCTGTAAGAATTGCAGTAGAAATTTGACTCAGAGCGTCTGACATTGGAGGACATAAAATGCAGAACGATAATTTTAATCTGATGGAAACATTCGGCGTAAGAGACACTATTGCATACAGGAATGTGGCTTTTGAAGAATTATCTGTGGAATTATTTTCACATTTTCGCAGGCATCAGGTGGTAACAAAGTGCTGGCGCAAGCGGGACGAAGAGTGGGAAATTCAGGATGCGCCCTTTATCGATGACTGGGGTGCGGAAGAATATAAGATATTGGTGGGCTGCCTGAAAAATACGATTGCAACGGGGGGGCTGGTGTACGGCGCATTTTGGGAAGGAAAGTTAAAAGGCTTTGTCTCTGTGGAGTCGGACTTCTTTGGCAAAAAGAAGGAATATCTGGATTTGTCGGCCATACATGTATCAGAGGATTTGCGCGGGCATGGAATCGGCAGAAAGCTCTTTGCAGAAGCAAAGCGCTGGGCAAAGGAGAAAGGAGCAGGGAAGCTGTACATTTCGGCACATTCGGCAGTGGAAAGTCAGGCATTTTACCGAAGTCTTGGCTGTACATGGGCTGAAGAATGTAATGCTGCACATGTAGAAAAAGAGCCGTTTGACTGTCAGTTGGAGTACAGACTGTAAAGCAACGACTCTTAAAGATATAAATGGAGGGATAAAGATGGATAAGCTATTATTAAAGGCGTGCCAGAACGGGCAAAAAGGCGTCGTGATGGCATTTTTAAAGAAGGACGGCATCAACATAAATGCTGTGGACGAAACTGGGTCTGCGCCGCTTCATTATGCGTGCAAAAAAGGATATCGGGATATTGTGAAGATGCTTTTGGAAAAGGGAGCAGATGTGACCCAGATATCCAACACAAGCGTTACGCCATTACATATGGCGGCAGTTTCCGGCAATAAGGAAATCATAAAGCTTTTGACAGACGAAGGCGCTGATATCAATGCCGCTGATAAGGAGGGCAGGACTGTACTCATCTATGCGGTGGATGCAAAAAAAGCTGAGGCGGCAAAATATTTGATTGAGCTTGGGGCGGATACCACCCTGATGGACGACAAGGGCAGAACAGCGCTTGACTATGCCAATGCCATGGGACTTGTGCAGCTTGTGGAAGCCGTGTCGGCAGGAAATGCGGGAAATGTGGATTCCTTCGGCAATACAGCGCTGCATCAGGCATGCTACAATAACCAGAGCGAGGTGATAAAAGCCATGCTTGCAAAGGGAGAGGTTGACATCAATGCCTGCAATGATGAAAAGCTTACACCTCTGTACATTGCGGTTGCGGAGGATAACCTTCTGATTGCGGAGCTTTTGATGGAGAGCGGCGCCAAGGTCAACATCAGCGATAACTATGGCAATTCCCCGTTACATATTGCAACTGAAAAATGCAACGAGCATCTGGTGAAAAAGCTTTTGGAGCACGGCTCTAAAATCAATGAGCGCAATGAAAGTGGTGAGACGGCGCTTATCATTGCAGCAAAGAGCGGAAGCAACTATATTGTGGGCGTGCTTTTGGAAAACGGTGCGGATTTTACCTGCGCAGACATCGACGAACATACGGCACTCTATTATGCAACGGAGCGTGGCTTCAATGATATTGTGGAAAAACTGCTGATTGCGGGTGCAGAAAATTAACAGAACAGGTGGTGTAAGAGTATTATGGATATCAAGGAATTGACAGATTTACTGGTAAAATCAAGTGAAAGTGTTCGTCACAAGTATATTCCCTGGTGGGAAGACGACTTTGCAAACTGCATTTATAGGTTTGATATTTTTAAAGAGGAAGAGGTGCAGGCGATTGAAGCCTGTATCAGCGAGTCAGGGATGGATTTGCTTTTTGAGCCGACAGGCTCTGTCGGACTTAATCTGTTTACACTTCTTGTATGGCATAATCTTTACGATACGGTGAAGAGGCTTTTGGAAGACGGGGCGGAAGTGAACTGTACGGATGGGAAGGGCAAGGGGATTACGCCTCTTATGCTGGCTTGCTGTTGCGGCAATTTAAAGATGGCAGAGCTTCTGATTTCGCATGGAGCCAAAGCAGATGTTTGTGATACAGCAGGAAGAAACTGCTATCATTATCTCGCTTATCCCCGCATTGAGGGTTTGTCAAATCCCCATGCAGCCATGGAGCACAATGTAGAGCAAAGAGCGACGATTGCCCATCTTTTGGGAGAGGGAATCAACCAAAAGGACAACACGGGAATGACGCCATTGGTTTTGATGCTGCATAATAGATATCCGAATTGTTCCTGGGCGCTGACGGATATCTTTTTGGAAAAAGGCGCTGAAACCGACTATATCGATGAAAAAGGAAACACGCTTCTGATGACCGCCATATGCGAGCAGCATATGACGGCAGCATTCCGGCTTGCAGAGAACAGCAGTCTGGTAAATCAGGCGAATGTAGATGGCAAGACGCCGCTTGGGTTGGCTATGTATTACAGAAATGTGGCGCTCTGCATGGTGCTGAAGGAGCATGGTGCTGAGGGAGACTGTGATGATATTATCAAGCTTGATTTGAACAATTTTTCGCGGATTACAAGTAATGCATTTGCTTTACCGGCGAATGATATTGACAAAATAACGCCGGCGCTGTATCTCACCAAAAGGCTGCTTGGGCAGATAGATACCGATGATGATGATGAGTTTTACTGTATTTTAAACATTTTGCATAATGCACTCAACAATGATGAGAGCTGCAAGGTACTTGACTTATGCAGCGAAGCGGGTATAGATTTTACAATGCCGATTCATAGAAGCGGAGAAGTGAAATGCCTCAGGGATGCATGTATTGGCGGCAATTATGGTATAAAAGTAATTCAAAAGCTTCTTGCGCTTGGCGTTGATATCAATGAGGCAGTGATACAGGGCAGGACACCGGCAAATATCGTGGCTTCCCTGCAGAAAAGGACCATGCTTGTCGCAGGACAAAAGGATGATTATTGCGAAAAAGCTGCAGAATATTTTTCCAGAGAGTCCATGGAGCAGGTGGACAATCAAGGCACCACGGCGCTGCACTGGGCGGCGCGTAATGATCATGCCGAGATGTTAAAGGTTATGATAGAAAAAGGTGCGGATATTCATATTACGGAGGACGAACCGGCGGAGGCTGGCAATACGCCGCTTCATACCGCCTGCATATGTGGAAGCGCAGAGGCGGCAAGGCAGCTAATCGCGGCGGGAGCAGACGATACCCTGCAGAATATGAAAGGAGAGACGCCTGCCCATCTTGCCGTTATGAAGAATAAATATGGTAGAGATTTGTTGACATCAGACGAGAGAAAAATACTGCTGAAGGAACTAACGCATCTGGATATCCCCAGAAATGATGGCAGCACACCTCTTATGCTTTTACAGTATCTGGATCTCAATACCACCAGAGAACTGCTTCCCCTGTTTCTGGATAAAAATGTGGATGTGAACCGGACTGACAACAGAGGTAATACGGCGTTGATTCTGAATACCCAGAACCAGTGCTACAAGGAAGTGGTAAAGGAGCTT
Organism: uncultured Lachnospiraceae bacterium; assembly: GCA_947177465.1. GTDB lineage: Bacteria > Bacillota > Clostridia > Lachnospirales > Lachnospiraceae > Acetatifactor. The sequence goes on along the minus strand of CAMWUP010000179.1, from coordinate 900 downwards.
GTCAAAGCCGGAGCTGATGTCAATATAGCGGACCATAACGGCAATACGGCATTGCATCACACTTTAAAATACGGCAATCAGGATGTTGCCCGCTATCTGATTAAGAAGGGAGCCGACTATAACTGCTCCAATAATCAGGGAATAACGCCTATGCAGATAGCCGTTGAAAAAGGATATGACACGGTACTGGAGCTCATGATGTGAAAGGAATAACTGCGTACAAATGAAAAAGACCGAGCTTGCATTGGAAATCATAGAAAGATTGAAAAAAGAATATCCGGATGCCGGTTGTACCCTGGACTACGATATGGCGTGGAAGCTGCTTGTCAGTGTGCGGCTGGCAGCACAATGCACAGATGCAAGGGTTAATGTCGTAGTGGAAAAACTGTATGAAAAATACCCTGACGTCAACGCGCTGGCAGAGGCGTCGGTGGAAGAGATTGAGAAAATAGTCCATCCCTGCGGGCTTGGCAACAGCAAGGCGCGGGATATCAGCGCCTGTATGAAAATACTTCGCGATGAATATGACGGGAAAGTGCCGGATGACTTTGACAAGCTGCTTGCCCTGCCGGGGGTTGGCAGAAAAAGCGCCAATCTGATAATGGGAGATGTGTTTGGCAAGCCTGCCATTGTGATAGACACTCACTGCATACGCCTTGTCAACAGAATGGGACTGGTGGACGGCATAAAAGAGCCTGCAAAAGTAGAAAAAGCACTGTGGAAAATCATACCGCCCAAAGAGGGAAGCGATTTCTGCCACCGTCTGGTGTATCACGGCAGGGAGGTCTGCACCGCGCGGACAAAGCCTTACTGCGATAAATGCTGCCTTGCAGATGTCTGCAAACGTGTGGGTGCAGAGTAGTAATATAATAAAAAAATATGCAATTAAAACCCTCTGTA
>CAMWUP010000178.1 GCA_947177465.1 uncultured Lachnospiraceae bacterium | reverse complement strand
GGACAGAAAGGTCCATTCAAAAATCCCCTGTTGGCTAATTTCTTATTGGTGAAAGCGGCAAACGCCACCTCCAGCACCCATCCTACAAACGAATAAAAAAAGAAAAAACAAAGCAGCTCGTATCCAAGCAGCTCATATCCTGTGTACAGCAATCCTTTATCCTCCCCGGAAGTCTGTTCCAAAACAGTTCTGATACTTCCGTCTGCAAATTACTTTCTACAGTATAACATAAAGTTTTCGCAGGTCAAATAGCCATACTGCCTTTCTTTTGCCTGTTTTTTTAGTTATTTTTGTGCATTTTTATTCATTTTATTCGTGTAAAAATTCATAATATTCATTTTGTTGCCTTATTTATGCAAGCTGTTTTTATTATATATTCATATTTTCTCTTGCAATCGGAACAAAGATGTTGTATATTAGGGAATAAGTGAAAAAGAAGAAAGCACGGAAGGACATGGTGAATTACATGAAAGAAAAAGTAATACTTGCATATTCCGGCGGTTTGGACACCACCGCCATTATTCCCTGGTTAAAGGAAAATTTTGATTATGACGTTGTGTGTGTCTGTATAGACTGCGGACAGGAGGAAGAGCTTGACGGTCTGGAAGAAAGAGCAAAGTCCTGCGGCGCTGAAAAGTTATATATTTTGGACGTGACAGACGAGTTCTGCGACGAATACATCGCTCCCTGCGTACAAGCGCACGCCGTTTATGAAAACAAATATCTTTTAGGCACCTCCATGGCTAGACCGCTGATTGCCAAGAAACTGGTAGAAATTGCCCGCAAGGAAAATGCGGCGGCTATCTGCCACGGCGCTACCGGCAAGGGCAACGACCAGATTCGCTTTGAGCTTGGCATCAAGGCGCTTGCACCCGACATCAAAATCATTGCTGCATGGAGAAACGACAAATGGACCATGGATTCCCGTGAGTCTGAGATTGCTTACTGCGAAGCGCACGGCATCCACCTTCCCTTCTCCGCAGATTCCTCCTACAGCCGCGACCGCAACATCTGGCACATCAGCCACGAGGGACTGGAGCTGGAGGACCCTGCCAACGAGCCCAACTATGCGCATCTTCTCGTTCTCGGCACCACGCCTGAAAAAGCACCCGAGGAAGGGGAATATGTTACCATGGAATTTGAAAAGGGAATTCCTGTCTCCGTAAACGGCAAAAAGATGAAATATTCCGATATCGTGCGCGAGTTAAACAAGCTGGGCGGCAAGCATGGCATCGGCATTATCGATATCGTGGAAAACCGCGTTGTGGGCATGAAGTCCCGCGGCGTCTATGAGACCCCGGGCGGCACTATTCTAATGGAAGCGCACCAGCAGCTTGAAGAGCTGATATTAGACCGCGATACTTACACCATGAAAAAAGAGATGGGCAACCGTTTTGCCGATATTGTCTATGAGGGAAAATGGTTTACGCCTTTAAGAGAGGCTATTCAGGCTTTTGTGGAGAAGACACAGGAGTATGTGACCGGTGAAGTCAAATTTAAGCTTTATAAGGGCAATATCATAAAAGCCGGCACTACCTCTCCCTACTCACTCTACAATGAGTCCATCGCTTCCTTTACAACAGGGGATTTGTATGACCACCATGACGCTGAAGGCTTTATTAACCTGTTCGGTCTTTCCTTAAAAGTACGCGCCCTGAAGCTTCAAGAGGCTTCCGACAAGTAATTTGGAGATTTTATTATGATGGTAATTCTGTTTATCACGGCATATTTTGCACTTATCAACCTAATCGCGTTTGCCCTTATGGGAATCGATAAAAGAAAAGCAATAAAGGGTGCCTTCCGGATTCCGGAAGCCACCCTCTTTATCATTGCCGTCATTGGCGGCAGCATCGGCTCTATTGCAGGAATGTACACCTTCCGCCACAAGACAAGACATTTCAAATTTGTGTATGGCATGCCTGCCATTCTGATTGTCCAGATATTACTGGTTATTCTGCTCTTCTATGCACCGTTTGAACTGATTACCATGTAATTTTCTTAAGGAAATATTGATTAAGGTGTTTCCCTAGAAAGCTATGATAACGCCCCCGTCATTGGCATACATGCTGCTGATTCCGGCAGTGTCCATGACCATGATTTCCTGACACCGTATTTTTTCACGCAGAAGCCGTATCACGTTTTCTGCTCTTTCTTTTGCATTACAGTGCGATATTATAATCCGCGCTCTTTCCGCGCCCTTTAGCGTCTCTGCAATCTTATCCACCATTTTGGCAATCGCTTTTTTCATGCCGATGCCCTGCCCCATCTGAAAGATAGTGCCCTTATCGGCCCCCATAATGGGCTTGATATTCAGCGTGGAGGCCACGGCTGCCTTGATATTTGAGAGTCTGCCGTTTTTCCGCAGCGTTTCCAGATTGTCCAGCACAAAGTAGGTATTCATATTGTCCCTGAAAGCCGTTATCTGCTTCACCACCTCTTCAAAGGAAAGACCTTCCTCCTCCAGCTCCTTAAGCCTTAACGCAAGCTGTGTTTCCCCGCAGCTCGCCGACTCGGAATCTACCACATGTATCTTTTTCTCCCCGTATTTTTCCAAATACATTCTCTTGCCCAGCTCCGCGCTGTTATAGCTGCCGCTCAGCTTTGAAGACAGTGTTACCACATAAATATGCTCCGCATTGGCGTGATACGCCTCCATATATCTCTCAGGTGACGGGCAGGAAGATTTGGGACATTTGGGATAGGCCGCAACTCTTTTCAGAAAATCGGCCTGATTGAAGCTTTCATCGTCAAGCAGATGATAATCGCCTATCTCTATCCCCAAAGGAACTCTTTCGAAATTCCCGCTTTGCAGCAATTCTTCAGGTAGCTCACAACAACTATCCACAACAATTTTATAACTCATGTCTTACCATACCTTTCCTATATACTCTGTTATTTCCTGCACATGAGTGCTTTAAGCCCTTTTACTCAAAGTAACAAAAACTTTTATATGTAGTTTTTATTACTACGTATGATAGTAGCACATGTATACGGCTTTGTAAAGGGGATTTTTATGTAAGTGACACAAGCTATATTTATTTCCAGACAGAGCAAATTATATGCTGTCATTTTTCGGCGGGCAGCCAAAACATTTTATGTATGCGCGGTAAAAGGCAGAATAATCTCCAAATCCACAACTTTCACCTGCATGCTGCGCCGTCTCTCCGCCGCGTATTTTCTCCCTTGCCGCTGTAAGACGCTTTATCGTGATATATTCCCATGGTGCAGCTCCCGTGGCATGCTTAAAATTCCTGCTAAATTGTGATGGACTTAAAAAAAACTGCTTTGCAAGAATTGGCACGGAGAGTTTATCAAACAAGTGTATGTTCACATATGCCACCATTTGTTCCGAAAGGCTTCGCGGCGGCGTAGCATCCGCTGTCCCTCTTTTTAGATATGCATCGTTTATTGCATCAAGAAGCATAAAAAGATTTGTCAGGGCTTTTACTCGTTTCCCATAATCATCTCTATCACAACAACATACATCATGAAAAACGGTTTTAAGCCGGATTTTATCCAGTTCCATCAATGAATAGAGATTTCCGCGTCCCAGTGGCCTGTCAAAAAACGCTTTTAAAAGTCTGCGCTGCGGGTCGATATTGTCAATCATCGTTGGTGAAAAATTTATCACATACCGTTCATAGCGGCTTCTGCCCAGAATTTTCGTTCTATGGGATTCGGCAGACCGCATAATCATAATATCTCCCGACTGCAGCAAATATCTTGAGCCCTCAACAAGATATGCCGCTTCGCCGGAAACGAAATAGAAAATCTCGCAACATTCATGAACATGCATGGTAAAATCCCGGTCGTCAGGCTTTTCTTCCACAGCATATCGTGTATATAAATCCCCTGCATCAAATTCCTGCAAAATATTCGTAAAAATCACTCCTTCCACAATTTATTTCAGCATATCAGGCAATGCGTGAATTTGCAATATATAATGCTTAATTTAACAATTACAATGCAAATCAATACAAAGTATACTGAATACATCAAAACTTTCAGGAGGAACTATCATGAAATTCAAACTTGCAGCATTTGCCGATGAAGCTGACGGTGGACTGGAGGGGCAGATTGCTGCCATGGTGGAAAATGAAATTGATTATCTTGAAATCCGCGGCGTAGATGGTGAAAACATTTCAGATATTTCAACAGATAAAGCCCGTGAAATCCAAAAAAAACTAAATGCTTCCGGTCTTGCAGTGTGGTCGGTCGGTTCGCCCTATGGAAAAACCGGCATAGCGGATGACTTTGCCGCCCATCTCGAAAAATTCAAAAGGGGATTAGAAATTGCAGATATTCTTGGCACAAAGCATATACGGATTTTCAGCTTTTACGTTCCGCATGATAATGCGGCAGCTTACTTTGACGAGGTAATGTTCCGTCTGGATAAATTTCTTTCGGCGGCAAAGGACAGCGGAATCATTTTATGTCATGAAAATGAAAAGGGAATCTTCGGCGATACCGCCTCGCGATGTGAAGAAATCCACAAAAATTTCCCCGAAATAAAAGCTGTTTTCGACCCTGCAAATTTTGTTCAGTGCGGACAAGACACAAAGGCGGCGTGGGAGCTTCTAAAGCCCTATGTAGAATATATGCATATCAAAGACGCCTTGCCGGATGGTTCGGTTGTTCCCGCAGGAAAGGGCGTGGGACATATTCTGTTTTTGCTGGAACAATACAGGGGCGAAGTACTGACAGTCGAACCGCATTTGTCCGTATTTTCCGGATTTGACAAGCTTGAAGAAAACAATAAATTGATACAGTCAAAATACTGCTACCCGTCCTCAAGGGAGGCATTTGACGCAGCGGTTTTGGCACTGAAAAAACTTATTTAACGGGAGGCTATCATGAAAAAAATTCGTCTTGGAATCATTGGCGTGGGAAATATGGGCAGCGGACATTTACAGAACGTTGTCGACGGAAAATGCCCCAAAGTTGAAGTTACGGCAGTTGCCGACATCAATCCGCAAAAGCTTGTGAACGCGCAGAAAAAGCAGCCCTCCCTTACCTGCTTTGACAATGCTGAGCAAATGCTGGACAGCGGTTTGGTTGACGCCGCGTTGATTGCAGTCCCCCATTACAGCCATCCGGACTATGCAATTGCATGTTTCAGGCGCGGAATTCACGTTATAACGGAGAAGCCTGCCGGGGTGTATGCCGGTCAGGTTCGGAAAATGAACGAGGCTGCCAAAAATGCGGGGGTAAAATTTGGGATAATGTTCAATCAGCGGACAAACCCCCTTTATAAAAGGGCGCGTGAGATTGTACAAAGCGGCGCGCTCGGAAAATCGAAAAGACTTGTTTGGATTGTAACAAACTGGTACCGTACACAGG
>CAMWUP010000177.1 GCA_947177465.1 uncultured Lachnospiraceae bacterium | reverse complement strand
CAATACGCCTGCAGTCTTGCAGAAACCGCATAAAGCGTCTCTGCCCCCCTCCCTTTCATACCTGCCAGCCTGTCGCCTGAAACAAGAAGTGACAGCAGCACAAATCCCACTCCGACAGCAATTCTGAACATCCACTTTTTATATTGCGGCAGGTATTTTTCTTCTTCCGGCTGTTTCTCCCACCAAGAGAAGAACACGACACACGCGGCTGCAAGCAGCATCTCCAGATATACGCCGAATTCCATGCTATAGCCACCGTTTCCCTTTAACGCCGGTATAAATTGTTGCAGCAAGGGCATATTGGCAAGCAGAAAAAAATAGGAAAAGGCAAGCTGCGATATTCTTTTGATTTGTTCCCTTTCCGGCTTATGTACCAGTGCGGATACCAGAAATCCGATTCCGCCAAGCAAAGTTCCCACAATATTTTGCTGAAGGAACAAAAGAAAATAGCCCGCCAGTGCAAGTAACATATAGAAACCGCGCTTTCCCTCGTCATTTTCCCTGTAACAGCCCTCTGCCGCCAGCGTCACCATCAGCAGCAGAAATGTCAAAAGTGCCTGTTCCTCTTTCAGCAGCAATGCAAGCGGTGCGGCAAACTTCTGATTTAACAGAAAATGTAAAAGCAGCCCTATATAAACAGCAAACCCACAGCTTAACAATACATCCGTGTATTTGTGAATAACCGATAACTGCGTTGTCTGCCTTGTCGCATCCTTATCACCTGAAAGGAGAAAGAACAGCATCACCAATACCACCATCAAAAGATTCTTTTCATCAATTACAGTGCTTTTCAGGCTGTCCAGCACAAGCTGCAGCACATTCCCTATCAGAAAAACTGTAAGAAGGCTGTCCAGCAGATTCCATTTTCTCAATGACCGCTTATTTTTTCCAAAAACCCGCTTTTTCCCGTAGTAAACCCAAAGCAGCCCTATGCAAAAGGTGTACAGATATACCAGCCATGTCCTGAAGGAAATACCCGCGAACTGCCAATCTGTCAATATCAGTACAAAGACTGCCAGCGCACACGCGGTAATTCTGCTTTTATTCTTTGAAATAAATTTCATAATGCGGCGTCCTTATCACCCCTGTATAGTAAAGAGAAAGTCTTTCTGTCAGTGCATCCCCTGCCGGTACGACGACAAAGACCTCCTTTTCTGTCTCCATAAGCGCCTCGGAAGCCGAATCAGACAGAATGTCCCAAAGCGCCTCCTCCGAAACCAGGTGTAAAGAAGTATCCCAAAGCGCATACTGCACCGTGCAGATATCCTTCGTCGCTCCCCGATACAGATAACAAAATTTTTCCACATTTCTATTGTCTGCAAGCTGCTTCGCCTGCCAGATGCCCTCCATATCCTCCCTCTGATTTTCGTTTGCCGGTTGAATCAGGAAATGGATTGAAAAAATGGCAACCGCAAGCTGCATACCCATGACTCCCGCTAAAAGCCATTGCTGCCACGCGCCCTTCAGCGCACTTAAGCCTATAAGCAGCACACCTCCCAGCACAGCGCCAAAATAAGCGTACAAAATCGTTCTGCTGTCATAGAAATCCGCGAGGGCAAGCGCGTACAAAACACCTGTTATGGAATGTCGGTTAGTATAGACAATCTGTCCTGTTCCAAGCAGCATGTATACAAAGAAAAATCCTGTGCTCGACAACCCGATAAGCCATAACGCTCTGATTTTGGTTTTCGGTTGTAACAACAAAATCAAAATCCCAAATGCTATGATAAACGGTAGTGTATTTTCATGGTATCTCCCGTACAATATGCCATCCAGCCTGTTTGTCTGCATACAATATACGGCTGTAATCAGAAGCGCCGCCACGTGAGACAGCAGAAACCAAAAGCAGAGCCAGCTTTCCTTTTCATGCGCCTCTTTCTTTTTCAGACATAAAAATAATTCCTTTGCCCTCTGAAACAGATACGCCATGCCCCAATAATATAAACCAAAAGTCGCGCAGCCCAGATAAAATATTTTACCAAAGAGTCCGGCGCAGAAATATCCGGCGCCCCTTAAGGAAAACAAAAAGCAGATTTTTCCCCACTGCCCTGCATAATCGTTTCCCTGTGTTATCGCCCTGTAGCTTTCAGAACCCACGCTGTCTATCAGTCTCGTTTTTCCTATATTCTGCAAAACCACAATCAGCGCAATGCAGACAACAATAAACGCTGTCCAAACTATTTTTTTCCTTGTTTCCTTTCGTCCGTCCCAAAATGCCGACAGACACAGGAGCGACACCGTTGCCAGCAAAATCCCGATTGTGCGCATATGTACCGTATACATATAGCCCGCAGCAAACAATATAAGTACCAGATTTCCCAAGCTTTTCTTTGCAAACCACCGGCACAGCCCGTATGCCAGCAGCACATACAAAAAGGTCAGAAGGCTTTCCGTCATCGTCGTCTGCGCGTAGGTCAGATAAGAAACGTACAGTATGGCAGCGCCGCTTATAAGGGCAAGCTTCTTTTTATCCTGTCCTTTGCAGATACGCGATAAAACCTTGTAGATAAGCAGAGGGCTGATTCCCAAAAGCAAAAAATTAATACCTGTCAGCACACGGTATGCGGCAATCGGATTTGGTACAAGCTTCATAAACGGAAGCATAAGAAAGCCATAACCGAAAGAATACCATGAATACTTTGACACTACTTCGTGCCAGTCCATCCCAGCCATATTTGCCGCCTGCGCCCAATAGCCAAACTCATCCGGCAAAATCAAAGGTCCGCACGCTTCGCGTACTGCAACAGCAGCCAGTATCGCCCACAGACACAGGAATCCTCCCAGAATCACATAAGGCGTTTTCTCTTCTTTTATTTTTAATTTCATTTGTTTTTCTGTAAGGCTTACAGGAAAATAGTTAGCGGTCTCCCACTAACTATTCCCGCATAAGCTTATGCCTTTTTACTACTTGTAGCTGTCAAAGCTTCCGGCAGGCGCTTTTACAATTGCAAATACGCCAAATCCGGTTGTGTTGAAGGAAATTAATGTGGTGTCAAAGGAAGCCTCGTCAGTCAGGATGCTCACTCTGCCGCCTTCCTGAACCAGGATAACCGCATATTCATAACCAGCCTGTCTGAAGGACTCGGGTATGCCTACCACGATATTAACCGGTGTGTTGATGTCTGTCACCTTCTGACCGTTCAGGTAAGCGTTTATGTCCAGAACCGGACCTTTTACAGCCTCTACCTGATTTGCCGCCAGAATTGCAAGACCGTCATTGATGCTTCTCTCTGCTGCAGGGCCGTGATTTGACTCATGCACATCTACCACCACTGTAGCATCTGCGCCTGCACCGAATGCAGCAAGTACGTCCGCCTTAAGAGTTGCCACGATAACGCCATTTACCGACTTTGCATCGTTGACGCCGTCTACAGAAGAAACAAGCTTGTCTCCCGCAGCGCTGAATACCGGGTTTTTCCTCAAGGTATTTGTGTTGGTGGTCGTTGTCTTTGCTGTCTGGCTGACCGGTGAAGGACTGGTAACCGCAGGCGTTTTTGTGTCAGAAGTATCTGACGTATCCGAACCTGCGCCCACACGCATCTGCTGGGAAGCATTCGCGCTTACCGCCAGAACAGGCGCCGCTGCCAGCATAACTGCCATGGCAAACACACCGATGTTCTTAAGTACCTTCTTACTAACCATCTCTTTTTACCTCCTTTTTAGATTTATATATATCCGGAAAAAGCTTCCGGTATATACCTGCCTTAGTGTTACAAAAATCTTAATAAAAGCCGGCTTGCATAAAAGCATTGCAGAAGGATATGATAATACCATTCCCTTTCGTAAAATATATACATTTGCGAAGGACTGTTTTTTTGTACGCAAAAAAGCGGTCTGCGGCAAAGCACGACCACTTTTCTGACGGTTTATCCTATGTTAAAAATTTTTATGCAACCTCCGTTTCAAATACCTTGTTCATCAGCCTCCTCTTTTGCTGCATGGTAGAATGGACATACAGATTCAGCGTGATTTGTATATTGGCATGTCCTAATATTTCACTCAGACTTTTTACGTCACATCCCCTTCTGATACACAGGCTGGCAAAATAATGTCTGAGCATATGAAACTTAAAATGTGCAATGCCGCATTTCTTCAATATAGCAGCAAAGCGATACTGCACTGTTCTTGTCTCCGCAAAAGCGCGCCGCTTTCCTGTTATCAAATATTGCTCTGCAGACTGTCTCTTTTCTTTTAATACGGAAAACAATGACTCCGGAAGCGGTATGCACCGCTTGGAAGTAACGGTTTTAGGCGTCTGTATTTTAATGCTCGTTTCAGAATCCGCCTGCCCGAACTCCTTTACCCGCTGCATATTCTTACTGATTTTCAGCACGCCCTCCTCAAAGTCAATATCCCCCCATGTCAAGGCGCAGAGTTCTCCAATGCGAATACCGGTATAATAAGCCAGAAGGATACCGAGACAGGTAGAGTCCTCCGCGTTTGCATATAGATACTGCAGCATTTTCCTGATATCTTTATCTGAAGGAAGCTCTTCCCTTTTTCCCTCCTCCCTTACCTGTTTTCCGGATAACAGAGGAAGCCTGTACTGATATTCCGCTGTCACATAGGAAAATGCCTGCCTGATAACCGTACCAATACAGTTTAAATAGGCCGCGGAAATTTTTGCGCCGTCACCCTTTTTTCGGATGCTGTCTAAATATTTGCGGAAAGAAAGATTGTCAAAGCTTTCCGCACGCCGGTCTGCAATGCTTTCCGAAATATGACGCACAATCAACTGTTTATAACAGGCATAGGTAGATTCCTTCCAGTCATGCCGCTTGTCCCTGAGCCAGATTTCCATAACCTCTCCAACAGATAACGAGCAGCTTTTAGCGCCGCTGTTCTGCTCCGCTGCCAATGTTGCCATTTTTTCCCTGACTTCCCTATAAGTATGCCCGTATACGGAATGGTATTTTTTTCTTCCGTCCGCAAAATCTGCCTGACGAATACGCCCCTCCCACCTTCCGTCCTTTCTCTTATATATATTCAGTCCTCTTTTTGCCATGCTTCCTCTCATTCTGCCGCGCTGCCAGCTTCTGAACCGATGGTCCTCTGTGCTGTCGGACAGCATTAAAGCGGACCATCTTTTTGACGGTTTTCATTTTTTAATCGGGCTTTATCCTTTGCTTTTTCTTTCCCTTTCCGTAAATTTAGTTATTTTTAGCAAAATTAATTTAAACAAATCTAATATTTGGGGGTTGCAATCCCTCCTTTAAAATGATAATATAATTAAGAATCCGGCATTTTGCATTATCATTGTATTTGTTGTGCCCTTTTTTCATTTTCATAAATGTATATATTTTACGAAAGCTGAATTCAATTTTAGATGGATGAATAAAAGAAAATAGCGATATAAAATAAACACCCTATTCTACTATAATAGAAC
>CAMWUP010000176.1 GCA_947177465.1 uncultured Lachnospiraceae bacterium | reverse complement strand
ATCCGGTCCCGCCACCGTTTTGATTTTGAATTTTCGGTAGTCGCTCCGCTTTGGTTTTCCCTTTTCAAACACCACCATGGAGCCGACGTTTTCAAAGCCGCTTATATTGGAAATGTCAAATGCCTCCATGCGGCTTACATTTTCAAGCTGCAAAAGCGCCGCAATCTCCTTCACCGCGCCTATGGTACGCCCTTCCTCCCGCTTTAGCCGCTCCCTGTCCTGGCTCAAGACCAAAGAGGCGTTCTGCGCGGCAAGCTCCACCAGCTTTTCCTTTGTGCCCTTTTTCGGCACAAGCAGCTTCACTCTGCCGCCCTTTCGCTTTCCAAGCCATTCTTCAATGAGGACTGCATCCGGAATTTCAGACTGCAGCATAATCTCCCTCGGAATAAACGGCGTTCCGGCATAAAACTGTTTTACAAAATCCTCCAGTATCTGCTCCCTGCTGCACCCCGATACCCGCATCATGTAAAAATGCTCCCTGCCTATCAGTCTGCCGTCACGTACAAAAAACACCTGTACCACCGCGTCCGCATCATCCTTCGAAAGCGCAATGATATCCCTGTCCTCTCCCGCACTGTCCGTAATCTTCTGCTTCTGGGCGACAGATTTGACACTGTTGTACAAATCCCGATACCGCGCCGCCTCTTCAAACTCCATGGCTTCTGCAGCGGACTGCATTTTTTCCTCGAGCTCCTTTAATATATTGCCGTAATTTCCGCCGAGAAAACTGAGCGCCTGCTCTACCTGCTGTCTATATTCTTCTCTGCTTATAAAATCCTGACAGGGCGCCAGACATTGTTTGATATGGTAATTTAAACAAGGCCGTTCCGTCCCGATATCCTTCGGCAGGCTTCTTGTACAGGTTCTGAGCTGATAAAGCTTATTGAGCAGCTCTATGGTATCCTTCACCGCACCGGCACTCGTATAAGGACCGAAATAACGGGATTTATCCTTCTTCATTTCTCTTGAAAACAGAATACGGGGGTACGCCTCGCCCACCGTTACTTTGATGTACGGATATGTTTTGTCGTCCTTCAAAAGCGTATTGTACTTGGGCAAATGCTCCTTAATCAGATTGTTTTCCAAAACCAGCGCTTCCAGCTCGGAATCCGTCACAATATATTCAAAACGTGCAATCAGGGAAACCATCCTGTCAATCTGCGGCCCCCTCCCAATGTTTTCCCTGAAATACGAGCGCACCCTGTTGCGCAGGTTTATGGCCTTTCCCACATACAAAATAGCGTCCTGCGCATCGTGCATAATGTAAACGCCCGGCTTTGCCGGAAGCTTTTTTAACTCCTCTTCAAAATCAAACTGCATAACCCCTCCGCGATGAAAAGCCGTACCATCTGCTGATACGGCTCTTACTTTATCTTCCTGTTAATCCAAAGTCCGGTTTGTAAATACACCTACATTGGAAGGCGCATCTTCCGGCTCCCTGACCTCCTCCGGAAGTACTGCCTCCTTGGGAAGTACAATCTCCTGCTCCTTTGCTGCTTCCTTTTCCGATTCTTCGCTGCCTTCCTTCTCGGCGTCTTCAGCAGTCTTCTCTTCCGTTTCTTTCTTCTCCTCCGGCTCAGGAATCCCCTTTTCCCTGCGGTAAATCTCCATAAACTCTTTTCCGGTAATGGTTTCCTTTTCAATCAGGAACGCCGCCAGCTTATCCATGACATCCCTGTTCTCAGCCAAAAGCTCCTTCGCCTTTTCATAGCTTTGCTTCAGTATTTCCACGATTTCCTTATCTACCTCTGCAGCAGTCTGGTCGCTGCAGTTCATAACGTCGCGTCCCTCCAGATATTTGCTCTCCACCGTGGAAAGCCCCACCAGACCAAAGCGTGCGCTCATGCCGTACTGTGTCACCATGGATCTGGCAATACCCGTCGCCTTCTCAATATCATTGGCAGCGCCTGTCGTCACAGTATCAAATACCAGCTCTTCCGCGGCGCGCCCTGCAACCAGGCCGACCAGCATATCCCGAAGCTCTGCTTCCGTATTCAGGTATTTTTCCTCTTCCGGCACATGCATCACGTAACCGAGTGCGCCCATGGTACGCGGCACGATGGTAATCTTCTGCACCGGCTCGGAATTTTTCTGCAATGCGCTCACTAACGCATGCCCCACCTCATGATAAGAAACAATCTTTCTCTCTTCCTTGCTCATGATGCGGTCCTTTTTCTCTTTTCCGACAAGCACCTGCTCCACTGCATCAAACAAATCCTTCTGGCTGACAAATTCCCTGCCGGACTTGACTGCGTTGATAGCCGCCTCATTTATCATATTGGCAAGGTCCGCGCCCACAGCGCCGCTGGTAGCAAGCGCTATCGCATCAAAATCCACCGTTTCGTCCATCTTGACGTCCTTGGCATGTACCTTTAAAATCTCCACACGACCCTTTAAATCCGGCTTATCGACAATAATTCTCCTGTCGAAACGCCCGGGACGCAGCAGCGCCTTATCTAGAATCTCGGGGCGATTGGTCGCACCCAGAATCAAAATACCCTTGGAGGTATCAAAGCCGTCCATCTCGGAAAGAAGCTGATTCAGCGTCTGCTCTCTCTCCTCATTGCCGCCTCCATACTTGGAATCACGGCTTCTGCCGATTGCATCTATCTCGTCAATAAATATGATGCAGGGCGCATGCTTCGTTGCTTCCTTAAACAAATCCCTTACGCGGGAAGCGCCCACACCCACATATAATTCAATAAAGTCGGAGCCTGCAAGAGAAAAGAACGGCACGCCCGCCTCACCTGCCACCGCTTTCGCAAGCAGCGTCTTACCGGTGCCGGGAGGTCCCACCAAAAGCGCTCCCTTCGGCAGCTTAGCGCCGATACCGGCATATTTGCCCGGATTGTGCAGGAAATCCACGACCTCCTGCAGGGATTCCTTTGCCTCGTCCTCGCCTGCCACATCCTTAAAAGTAATGCCCGTTTCCTTCTGCACATAAACCTTGGCATTGCTCTTGCCCACGCCCATGGGACCGCCGCCCTTGTTCATTTTCTTAAACAGGAAACTCAACAGTACCCAGAACAGCACAAGCGGCAGGACATAGTACAGAAGAATCTCCATAATAAAACCGGAATTGTCCGGAATATAGCCCCATACCTCCACGCCTGCATCGCGCAGCTTCTCCGGCAGCGCATCGTCTGAAACCAAAGCTGTGTAGTATGTCGTCCGGCTTCCCATGCCATAAGCTGCCCAGAAGGGATTATTCTGCGATGTATTTTCATCCACCATCTCTATATCTATGCGGGATGAGCTGTATCTGACAGCCTTGACCTTTCCTTCTTCCACCTTCTGCATAAATTCACTGTAGCTTAACTCTTGTGAATCCGCAGTCATCGAGCGCATAAACATGCTGGTTACCATCAGTGTGATAAGCGCCGCAACCAAAAGAAGCAGAAGGTTTACCTTTCTGGGATTCTGGTTTCCGGAACCGCCCTGACCGCCGCCCTGATTAGAACCGCCCTGGCCGTTACCGCGGTTACCGTTGTTGTAACCGTTCCCGTTGTCATACTGGTTTAAATTTTGTTCACTCATTTAGCTTCTCTTTCCTTTTATAATAGGTTCACTGGTCAAGTCCACTCCCAGCTTTTTAAATGTCTTTATATCAACATCAGAGAGCATCACCGAGGTATGCACCTGACAGCCCTTCAGCTTCGGAAGCTGCTCCAGCGCCTTTCTTGCATTTATATCATTCAGGGCTGAAACCGAAAGGGCAATCAGCACCTCGTCCGTGTGGAGACGCGGGTTCTTTCCGCCGAGATATTTCGTCTTCAACTCCTGAATCGGCTCAATCGCTTCCGGCGAGATTAGATGAAGGTCATGCTCCACCCCTCCCAAATGCTTTAGTGCATTTAAGAGCAGCGCCGCCGACGCCCCCAGCAAATCCGAAGTCTTTGAAGTAATGATTTTTCCGTCCGAAAGCTCTATCGCCGCCGTCGGCACCTGAAGCTCTTCTTCCCGCTCCTTTGCCGCAACCGTAACCCTTCTGTCATCCGCGGAAATCTTCGCCTGCTTCATCAAGAGCTCTATCTTATACACTTCATTATCTTTTGCCTTTCCCTTAATCACATCATTGAGCGCCGTGTAATAGCGGCGGATAACCTCCATATGGGATGCTTCCCTGCATACTTCGTCATCCACGATACAATTGCCCGCCATGTTTACACCCATATCCGTCGGCGATTTGTAGGGATTCTCCCCATAAATCCCTTCGAAAATAGCGTTTAAAACCGGGAAAATCTCAATATCCCTGTTGTAATTGACCGCGGTTTCACCGTACGCCTCCAAATGAAAAGGGTCAATCATATTCACATCATTCAAATCCGCAGTCGCCGCCTCGTACGCAAGGTTGATTGGATGCTTTAACGGAATATTCCAGATGGGAAAGGTTTCGTATTTGGCGTAGCCCGCTTTGATACCTCTCTTATTGTCATGGTAAAGCTGGGAAAGACAGGTTGCCATTTTTCCGCTCCCCGGTCCCGGCGCAGTAACCACCACCAGCGGTCTCGAGGTTTCGATATATTCATTTTTTCCATAGCCTTCATCGCTGACAATGAGAGGAATATCGGATGGATAACCTTCTATGGAATAGTGAAGATACACCTTGACATTTCTTTTTTCCAATCTTTCCTTAAAATCCGCAGCCCGCATCTGCCCTGCATAATGCGTCAGCACCACGCTTCCCACATACAGTCCCCGGCTTTCAAACTCCTGCATCAGACGCTGCACATCTTCGTCATAGGTAATCCCCAAATCACCGCGAATCTTATTTTTCTCGATATCCGCAGCATTGATGACAATAATAATTTCAGCCCTGTCAGACAGTTTCATTAACATGCGGAGCTTGCTGTCCGGCTCAAACCCCGGCAGCACCCTTGAAGCATGGAAATCGTCAAACAGCTTGCCGCCGAACTCAAGGTATAGTTTGTCCCCAAACTTATTAATTCTTTCCTCTATATGCTCCGACTGCATCTGTAAATATTTCTCATTATCAAATCCTATTTTCATGATTTTTCTTTTCCTTTTGTATTACTGTTTCTCATTTTAACATGATAAAATACATTATACCATAAAAAAGGAATGAAGAAATATCAAATTTTTCTAAAATCCCGTATATTTTCAATCTTGACAACTTTCCTATCCGGTGATAAAATCCATTTTATTGAAGCAAAGGCGCTAAAGTTATGTTTTAGCGCCCTTTTTATTTATTAAAATTGTTTGCAGCGGAGGTATTTCTATGCCAGTAAAATATGTATTTGTGACAGGCGGTGTCGTCTCCGGACTCGGAAAAGGAATTACAGCCGCTTCCTTGGGACGACTCTTGAAGGCGCGCGGCTACAAGGTAACCATGCAGAAATTTGACCCATATATCAACATCGATCCGGGTACCATGAATCCCATACAGCACGGCGAGGTATTTGTGACCGACGACGGCGCAGAGACAGATTT
>CAMWUP010000175.1 GCA_947177465.1 uncultured Lachnospiraceae bacterium | reverse complement strand
CATACAACTGTCCTTAGCATACGGTAACTCCCTTTTCCCCTGCCTCGCAGCTTCCTACCACGTAAGGTTTCTCTCCTGCCGCTGTAATGGCTGCAATGGCTTTGTCCGCATCTTCCGGTGCAACCGCAAGCACCATGCCCAGCCCCATGTTATAGGTATTGTACATCATTTTTTCTTCCAGACTGCCCGTCCTCTGCAAAAGCTTAAAGATGGCAGGCATCTCATAACTGTCCTTCTTTATCACGGCATGCACGCCTTCCGGAAGCATACGGGGAATATTTTCATAGAAGCCGCCGCCCGTAATATGGCTGCAGCCTTTCACCGTCACACCTGCTTCCTTTATGCCCTTCAGCGCCTTTACATAAATCTTCGTAGGCGTAAGCAGTGTCTCTCCCAATGTCCCGCCAAGCTCCTCATAGTAGGTGTCCAGACTCTCTTTCGTCATGTCAAACACCTTACGTACCAGAGAAAAGCCGTTGCTGTGAACGCCGGAGGAAGCAATGCCGATTAAGACGTCTCCTGCCTTAATGTCTGCCCCCGTAATCAGATTCTTCTCATCCACGACGCCTACTGCGAAGCCCGCCAAATCATATTCGTCCTCCGGCATCAGCCCCGGGTGCTCCGCCGTCTCGCCGCCAATCAACGCCGCTCCTGCCTGCATACAGCCCTCAGCCACACCTTTTACGATTCCCGCAATTTTTTCCGGAATATTTTTGCCACAGGCAATATAGTCTAAAAAGAACAGCGGCTCGCCGCCCGCACAGGCAATGTCGTTGACGCACATCGCCACGCAGTCAATCCCTACCGTATCGTGCTTATCCATCAGAAAAGCAACCTTCAGCTTTGTGCCTACGCCATCCGTACCTGAAACCAGCGTCGGGTTCTCCATGTTTTTAAACGCGTTCATGGAAAAAGCGCCTGAAAAACCGCCGATACCGCCGAGTACTTCCGGCCGCATCGTTTTCTTCACATGCTCCTTCATCAGCTCCACCGACTGATAGCCTGCCTCAATATCCACACCTGCTTTTTTGTAATCCATTTTTCTTTCTTCCTCCCCGTCACTTGCGCAAGTATTCTTTGTATCCGATTTCCTGAAGCCTTGCATCCTTTGCCTGCACCTGCTCCTTCAGATTTTTGCTGTATGCTTTTAACTTATCAAGCAGAACGGCATCTGAGGTCGCCAGAATCTTTGCGGCAAGCAGCCCCGCATTGGCGCCGCCGTTGATTGCCACTGTCGCCACCGGAATACCTGAAGGCATCTGTACAATGGAATACAGGGAATCCCTGCCGCCGAGGGATGTGGTATGCATCGGGATACCGATGACAGGCATCGGAAAGATTGCCGCACACATGCCCGGCAGATGCGCCGCCATACCCGCTCCTGCAATAATCACCTTAAAGCCTTTCTCCTCCGCACTCTTTGCATAGGAAAAAAATACATCAGGCTCCCTGTGCGCAGAAATAATCGTCATCTCATAAGAGATTCCCAATTCCTCCAAAATATCTGCGGCTTTCGCCATAATGGGCATATCGGAATCCGAGCCCATGACAATACCTACCTGTGCCACTGTTCTGCTCCTTTCGCTTTTCATCTTTGTCTCAATCACCTTTAGTTTACTAAAATTTTTCTGTTGACGCAATGATATTTTCTTAATTTTTATGTAAGATTGGCAATCCTCAGCCGTTCAGGGGAATATTTAATTCCTCACAGCCGGCAAGGACAAAGCGGCCGTTTTCTATGATAACTGTTTTTGTGCCGTCGGCATGCACGGCTGCCAGACTGCCCAGTTCATTATAGGGAATGGTGATGTCGGTATGACAGTTGAAATATGCCTTCCGCATGTCTTCATTCCGCAGCGCTGACACTTCATTATCCCGCGCGACAATCTCCTTGCCGTCCGGATTGTATACCTTCACGTCCTCCGTATGGGAATAGCAGGTATCGCCCACCGCAAAATGGGGACCTGTCTTTTCCGCTATGAGAATCGGAAGCTTTGCGCCTATCTTGTACTTTTGTGCCATCACATAGGCGGTGGTATTTGTGCCTATGGCAAATTCGCCCATCGGCAGGGAATCGTGATTGTGAAGGACATTCTCCTTGATGTAATTGCGCCCTTCCTCCGCATCCGCAAAATTACCGCAGCTATAATCCGCAGTCATGCCGTCCAGAAATCTTATCTCCAAATCCTTATATTCCAGCTCGTTTAAGAATACCTTACTCACATGCAGGATACCTTCGGTCCCTTTGAGCACGGGAGAAGTAAAGACCTCGCCCACCGGAATATTGACATCGGCAACACAATTTTCAAATTTGGTCTCCTTCGCGGGATTCTGTAGCCGGCAAAGCGCCACACGCAAATCCGTCCGATTGCCGTTCATGCCCTTGATTTCTGCGTATTCGGCAGTATCCAGCACATCGATGATGCTCTGCTGAATCTGCCTGTACAGATTATAGTCCAGCGTATTGATGCGGATGGTCTCGTCAAAAATCTCCTCAAACTGTTCGCCGATAGCCGGAGTGGGAAACGCGATAATGGTAAAGCTGCGCTCTTCATCCTTGACATATTCCGACTGAACCTGCCTGAAGGACGCAGAATATTCTACTGAAAGCTTCCTGTGCGCTTCATCAGGCTTATGCGCCTCCTCCTTGATGACCGGTGCAAAGGGCTCCTCACCAAACACTTCTATCAGTGCAGGACCGCCGTACACCGCTGCCTCCTCCTTGTACTTTTCATAGGCGCAGCGCAGCGTTTCCAGCTTACGGTTTATATACTGCTTATCTAAAAAGAGTACATCATCGTCCTTATGGTCGTAACTATACTGTCTGTTCGGCGGTGTGCACCATATCCCGTCCTTATCTATCACGGCTTCCAGTCCGATTTTTCTGAAATTCTCCACGGCTTTTCTGACAACGCGCTCAAAGCCGACATTATAATAGATGCCAACGCTTTTTTTGATGCTGATGTCCTTATTGGTCGCAATAAAGCCCAGTCTGTAGCCCTCCGTAAAGGTATCCGCCATCACCGCGATGGTTTCCTCCGGAAGAGAATTCAAATATGCTGCCATGCGAAGCTCATCTTCGGAAATACAATCGCCATAGCGGTACAGATACCGTAAATCTGACAAATCGCTCTCCATCACAATTTTCTTTGCCGTACCCATGGAAGGCACTACCCTGCCATGCACCTGTCTTTCGGAGCGGATATCCGCGTAGTCGCTCATATGCCAGTAATAAATCTGCTTCACCTGTGAAAACGCAGGCAGTGCCTGCTCTTCCTCCCATGCGCAGGCAAATGCACCAACCATCTCCAAAAAAAGCTCCACAGCCGCCGCAAATTCCTCCATACTGCCATAATGAATATGGGAAATGTTCTGCCGCAGCTCTGTATGAATCGCAGCAAAAAAAGCGCCGAATTCCTTTCCCAGCTCTTTTACTGCAAAAGTGGGATTGGCATAGCTTGTCTCATAATTCTCAGGCAGCAGCTCTTCATACAGCCGCCTGTTCCACGCCTTAAGCTCCTCAAGCCCAAGCTTCTCATAACCGCCGCCTACCATCAGCTCCTGCAACTCAAACAGCACTGACAGCCATTCCGCTTCCTTTCTGAAATAGCAGGAAAATGCCTCCTCTGAAACGTTTTCTTCCTTAAGCTGCACAGTCCGCTCCTCTGCCAGCCTGAGTCTTTCCTGTAATACCTTGTCCATCTTTTACCTCCCTGCCTGCTCCTGCAGGCGCAAACTATCAAATATTTTACTTTCTTTCAAATTCCCCGTCGCTACAGATACATGCCCGCATAGACCACAAGCCCGATACCCAAAAGCGCCATCAAATTAAAGAAAATCCCCAGACAGGGAAACAGCCTGTATCTGTCCTTTTCCATGACCGTAAGAATACCCAGCACCAAACCGATAATGGAAAAAACCGCCACCAAAAAGCCGGTTATGCCGTAGCCCGGCGGTATATTCCCTTCCTGCGAATAGGCAAGATAGATGACTGCCACAAGGGAGACAAGACTTATAACTCCCAGAATCGTTGACATAATCGCACGCTCGGAGTGTTTTTTATTGGTAAAAATATAATTTTTTTTCCGCCCCATATGCAGCCGCCTGACGCGCTCCTTTCTAAATATCCGCCTAAAAATAAGATAAATGGGCACCTCCAGAGGAAATGCCCACTGCCTTTAAAACAGGATATGAGACTTACGCGACAGCAGTTTTGCACCGCTGATAAATAAAAGGATACCGCTTGTAACGCCTACTACCAAGGTAAGTACCCCTATCACAATATTGGCTGCGCCGGTTCCGCGCATCGTTCTGTACAATTTTTCTTCCATGGCAATCCTCTCCTTATTCTTTTATTCCATACTGTGCAAAGTAATTGTCAAGTGCGCCTTTTATTTCGTCGTTTATATAGATT
Organism: uncultured Lachnospiraceae bacterium; assembly: GCA_947177465.1. Lineage (GTDB taxonomy): Bacteria > Bacillota > Clostridia > Lachnospirales > Lachnospiraceae > Acetatifactor. The sequence goes on along the minus strand of CAMWUP010000175.1, from coordinate 1,041 downwards.
TTACCTTTGTAAGGCTTATTATACAGATACTCCGTCACTTCACTCATGCTCACGATGGCGCTCGTCGGAAAACCATATTTTTCCCGTATTTCAGTCAGCGCTCCGACTTTGCCTGACTGTCCCACCTCTTCACGGTTTAAGGACACTATCAGACCTTTAATTTCCACATCCGCCTGCGCTTTGATAATCGGAAAGGTCTCCTCGATGGATTTGCCGGAAGTAGTGACGTCCTCAATGATAACCACCCTGTCGCCGTCCCGCAGCTTACTGCCGAGCAATATCCCCACGTCGCCGTGATCCTTCATTTCCTTTCTGTTGGAGCAGTAGCGGATTTCCCTGCCAAACAACTCGCTGTATGCCGCTGCCGTCACCACGCTTAAGGGAATCCCTTTATAGGCCGGTCCAAACAGAACGTCAAAATCATCGCCATAGGTATTGTGAATGGCATGTGCGTAATACTGTCCGAGCCGTCTTAACTGTCCGCCTGTTACATACCCGCCCGCGTTCATGAAAAACGGACTCTTTCTTCCGCTTTTTAATGTAAAATCACCGAACTGCAGAACACCGCAGTCCACCATGAATCCAATAAATTCCTGTTTATATTGTTCCATTCTATCTTAAAACCTCCGGTTTGATTCCAAATACCCTTTTTATCCTACCATAAAGTTTCAAAATATTCAATTGATTTTACTGCTTTTCCTACACACTTTTTCCTCATCTGCCATCTTTAGGAAAAAGGTAAACGCCGCATCGTCTCCCTCTGTACGGGGCAGAAGAAGCCCGCCTGCCATAAGCGCGCGCCCTGAATAGACGCGCCCGTCCTGTGCTGACCGGTAGAGGGCTTCTGCATCCAGCCCTCTGAGACGTACTCTTCCCCGCAGGACATTGGATGCCGCCCTGAACACCACGCCCTGCACCAGCACTTCCCTTCGGTCTTTCGCAACAAACGCCCAAACCGCCATATTGTCTTCATACGGATTGCGCAATCTATAGTAATTTCCCTCGTAAATAAGCTTCTGGTATTCCTTGTAGCTGTTTACT
>CAMWUP010000174.1 GCA_947177465.1 uncultured Lachnospiraceae bacterium | reverse complement strand
CAGTATGTCCATACGGTTGGATTTTATTCCTGCCTTTACCTGTATTCAGTCTGTGCCTGACGATACTTGATATTCAAAAGCGCTTCCCTGTCATTTTTAAACATATGCTTGTATTCCGGATTGTCGCCCACCAGAATATGAGGATATTGTTCATACAACGCCATTATTACTGAAAGCTTCTGGTAGGGCATGCTCGCTCTTTCCTCTTTTCCGTCGACAAGTCCCAGACATATCCAGTAACTGGTAGAACGTCTCGAGCGCATTGAATCGGTATGTACCCAGACAATCTTATCATTTTCCAACGGAATATTGTCAAACTGATGGTTATAGGTCCACCGCCTGCCTATCCATATACTGTTTACCTGTTCTGCCGCCGCAAAATCGCTCTCAAGCATGGACATCGTAATCTCTCCATGCTCCGCAAGATAACGATTCACCCTCTTCTTTACCGATTTTTTCAAGGTTAAGATTAACATAATCAGGGCAATCAGAACAAAAAACACTCCCATGGCAGATACCGCATAGATAGTGCTTATGGACTCCCTGCCGGCACGCGCAGGCGTCAATCCTCTCATCGCGTCAATTGCAGAGGGACCTTCCGTCCAAAGCATAAACCCGCCCATTGCCAGCAAAAATAAAACTAACGGTGCTGTATGTACCCATTCTTTAATGGTCAGTTTTTTTACCATTTTAATATCTCCCTTCTCGCAAATCTAAATTATTATTTGGCTACGATTTCTATCTTTTCACCAACACGTCTTCTCACAAGCGTCATAAAGAGTCCTGCCGTCTCTTCCAGATTAAAGGTAAACGCCACGTCAAAGCGCTTTTTCACCTCAGCGCTCTGATAGAAAAATCTGATGTCATAGGAGTGATAGTAGGTCCGCACTTTATTGACCCTGATGGAGCCGGATGTCTTTTCCGTCTCAATTTTAGCAAGACGCGCAGAGTCCACAATCGTCACTAATCCAAATTCAGTAAATCTAACCCAGTACCGACTTCCTACAGTGCCGTAAATCATGGGCTCAGAGCCTACCTCCTCCGTAAAATCCCACTCGTTGTCTGCACTTAGAATATCCTCGGCAAACGCCTCCTGCTCTGCGGACTGCGGCAGACTCTGCTTTATCTGTTTTTCTATTTTCTTTACAATCTTATGAGGCTTCGACTGTCCACTCTGTGCTTTCCACAGCACAACCGCAAACATTTCTCCTAAAAGCAGCCCTAACGGAAAATGAAACACCAAAACCCCCGGAAAAGTCAGCCCTGCGGCAAAGCCAATCACAACTAATCCTAAGGTAACGCCCGCTGCTGTCAGAAACGCCGTCAGTTTTGTCCGTTTCAGCCTCTGCTCACACTGTTGCGCCATCCGCTTTCCAATCGCGTCCAAAAGCTCTCCCATAAAACCCGTCCTGCCGGACACAAAGCTGTCTTTCTTTTTTTCTTTCAAAAGAGAAATCAGACTAAACACAAAAATGAGCAGACTAAACAGCGCCGTCAGCATACAAAGCCATATCTGTCCTTTGGACAAGCCGTCAATGCTGCCCTCTTCTATATAATACCATTCGCTCTGCTGCCCTTCGTTCAGAAGCGCGCACATGCCCTTCATGGCCTCGCCGTACTGGTCGCCAAAATAGCGGTCTGTAAAGTCTCCGTCATTGCTGTAGGACAAATAAAGGTTCGCCACTTTCCCATTGTCTAACGCCTTTTGGACCTGCCTTGCAGCAGCGCTGTCCATAAGCTTAAGAGAACCATCCGCCACAAACGGCGTCATGTCCCTGCTTTCCCGCTGCTCCACATTCATCTCCAGATAATGCATCAGGTTACTAAGTCTCGCATCATCCCTTTCATTAATGATAATATATACAAAAGCCTGTCTCGCTTCGTCATATACCACATATCCCATCTTTTCCACCCTGTCAGGGTCTCCGGAATAGTATTCCGCCTCGCAGGAAGCAACGGGGTAGGCAGCCTCGTATGTAACATATTCTCCCTCTGCCTCAGCCAATGCGTCTGAAGGTCCGAGGGTCCGCGCCCCTGCCTGAAGCTTCAGAAACGGACTCCCGCATAACACAAGAAGACCAATACCGGCAGCCAGCGCACACAGCATCGCTACAATGTCCAACACCTTTTTCATATGCATTCTCCTTTTCGTTATTTAATATAGGTTTCGATAAATATAGTATATGAATCACTAAATTTATTCTACTGAATCTGCGATATTATCTGGTTGGACAGTTCAAACAGCAGACTGTCGATATCGCCGCCTTCCCATACACGGGAAAAAAGGATTTCAAGCTGAATCCAGAAATTACTTGTCTCCATCATCTTGGGCAGCGAACTGGAATTTTTGTACTCTTCCATAAACGCCATCAGATTTTCATTGTCCTGATTGGCGGCAAGATTCGCCGAGGTCTTTCCCGTTCTATCATAGAGATTTTCGTAACAGCTTCCCGTCAGATACGCCGCAAACGCATTTGCCAGCTCCTTATGCTCCGAGTAACCGTTTACCGCCACACAGCTTGTCACGGACAGGGAACGCCCTTTCAGCTCAGCGCTGGGCTGCGGAATCATACAAATCCCGTATTCGTAGGGGAAAGTACCGTCCGCCTGCGCCTCCTCCAGCTTTTTCAGCACATCCGTGGTTGCTACAGTGAAAACCAGTCTGCCATCCACAAAATCCTGAATAACCGACTCCGGCGTCACCGTGTCGGACTCAATGTAAAAAAACTGGTTCAGGTTCTGATACACTTCCAAACATTTTTTCGTCTCTTCATTATAAATATTGATATTGTTCTCATCGTCCCCGCTTTCTCCGCCGACTATCATGTAACTGCCCACAAAATAGTAGTTGTAAAAAATATCGGAAACAGCCCATTTTAAGACGTCCACGTTATCAGGCGCCTCATAATTGTCCGCAAAAGCCAAAACCTCATCCATATTTGCCGGAATACCCGCCGCTATCTGCTCAGGCGTAACCTCTAAGGGAATTTCATCAATAAACTCCCCTTCCTCACCGGTTTCGCTGCCTTCATCCGCATCCGGCATATCCGCAGCATCGCCTTCCTCTCCATTACCTTCCGCCTGCGCTGCAAGCTGCTCCGCCGTCCATGCCTCCAAATAGGTTTTGTTGTACAGAAACGCACTGGTCTGATAATAGAAGGGATAAGCAACCAGCTTATCTTTATAGGTTGCTGCCGAAAGCGCTGTCTGGGGAAAATGCTCCGTCGTACACAGTCTGTCATTATCCGGTATCTTGGAGGCGAGCCCCGCCAGATAAGCCTTTTCCAGCGAATCATTGCTTATAATATACGCATCCGGAATATGCTCTCCATGAAGAGAAGCATCATTGATTGCTTCCAGATATTCACTGTCGGAGGTCAAAACAGGAATCACACGCACGTCACGGCTCTCGCCAAAGGAAACCGCCGCACTGTTGATAAAATCCGTCAGGCTTTCATCTGAATACCAGAAATAGATTGTCTCCTTCTGGTTAAAAATCGGGTACTTCTCCTCTTCCTCTTCTATCGTCATGCCGCTTCTTCCCACATAAAGCACGCCGGCAAGCATACATAAAACTGCCAGCACAGCCGGCAATCTTTTCTTGATATTCATGCAAATTCTCCTTAATCAGGCTCCTCTGAAAGGCATTTATCGAGAATCTCAATCATCTCGTCCACATTTTCTTTCGTAATGACAAGGGGAGGCACAAAACGGATAATATTCGTTCCCGCGTTAATCAGAATCAGTCCCTTATCCATCGCCCTTGTGATAATCTGCGAGACAGGTCTTGAAAATACAAGCCCCTGCAGAAGTCCCGCGCCTCTTCTCGTCTCTACAAAAGCATATTTTTTGCAAAGGGCATCGAGGCGTTCTTCCAAATAGGGCGCTACTCTGCCCACATTTTCTATTATATAATTCTCCTCAAATAAATCAAGCACTTTATTGACAGCCGCACAGACAAGAGGGTTTCCGCCGTAGGTGGTGCCGTGGTCGCCCGCCGCAAGAGAAGCTGCACCGACCTTCTCCGTCATCAGAAACGCTCCCACCGGCACGCCGCAGCCCAATGCCTTAGCCGTCGTCATAATATCGGGCTTTATACCGTATTTCTGCCATGCAAACATATAGCCTGTGCGTCCCATGCCGCACTGAATCTCGTCCAAAATCAGCAAAATGTCTTTTTCATCGCAAAGACCACGCAGTTCTTTTAAGAAAGACTCCTCCGCAGGGTAGATACCGCCCTCACCCTGCACAGTTTCCAGTATGATGGCGCAGGTCTTCTCATTGACGCATTCCCTGACACTCTCTATCTGATTGAGCTGTGCAAACCTGATATTGCCGATGCCGGGTTCAAACGCCTCCCTGTAATGTGGATTGCCGGTCACGGAAAGCGCGCCCATGGTCCTGCCATGGAAAGAGTGCTCCATCGCTATCATTTCATGGTCTGTGGAGCCGTCCTTCAGAAACGCATATTTTCTTGCCGCTTTGATCGCGCCTTCCACCGCTTCCGCTCCGGAATTGGTAAAAAACACCCTGTCCATGCCCGATACCGCTTTTAACCGCTTTGCGGCTTCCACTGCGGGTACATTGTAAAAATAATTGGATGTGTGTATCAGTTTGTCAATCTGCGCTTTTAAGGCGTCATTATACGCCTGATTATGATACCCCAGCGCAAACACGGCGATACCTGCCACAAAGTCAAGATATTTTTTTCCTTCTATATCATAAAGGTAAACTCCCTCTCCCTTATCAAGCACAATCTGATAACGGTTGTAGGTGTGGAGCAGCGCGCTTTCCGCTTCCTCAATATATTCCTTCATCATCATTTTCAGTTCCTCTCCGTTCCACATTAAAAATGCTTTTCTTCTTCCATCATACTGTGACTGTCCTCATCTGCAATAATGGCGGTGCCGATACCTTTGTTTGTGAAAATTTCAAGCAGCAGACAGTGCGGAATTCTGCCATCCAGTATATGCACCCGATTGACGCCGTTCTTGATTGCCGAGGTACAGTTGCCAAGCTTCGGCAGCATGCCGCCGCCGATAAAGCCGCCCGCTATCAGCTCGTCCGCCTGCGTCGCCGTCAGTCTTGATATAAAGCTGGATTTGTCGTTGATATCTTTATACAGTCCTTCGATATCCGTTAAGAACGCCAGTTTTTCCGCCCCCACCGCTTTGGCTATGGCACAGGCGGCATCGTCTGCATTGATGTTGTAGGTCCGGAAATGTTCATCCAGTCCGATGGGTGCCACAATAGGCAGAAAATCCTTTTCCAGAAGGTCATAAAGTACCTTCGGATCAACCGTCTTTACTTCACCCACATATCCGATATCCTGTCCGTCCGCATATTTCTTTTCCACCTGCAGAAGTCCGCCGTCCTTGCCGCTGATGCCGACCGCCTTTACGCCAAGCTCCTGCACCATGGACACCAGATGCTTGGGTTACAGGTGTCTCTTATACACATCACCGC